>JAYSCE010000140.1:338-4976 GCA_041915035.1 Xanthobacter sp. | reverse complement strand
GCTGCTCGGTCTCGACGGCACCCCCAACAAGGCCCGCCTCGGCGCCAACGCCATCCTCGGCGTGTCGCTGGCGGTGGCCAAGGCCGCCGCGCAGGCGAGCGGCCTGTCGCTCTACCGTTATGTGGGCGGCGTGAATGCCCGCGTGCTGCCGGTGCCGATGATGAACATCGTCAATGGCGGCGCCCATGCGGACAACCCCATCGACTTCCAGGAATTCATGATCCTGCCCGCCGGCGCCTCCTCCTTCGCGGAAGGCCTGCGCTGGGGCGCGGAGATCTTCCACACGCTGAAGAGCGGCCTGAAGAGCGCCGGCCACAACACCAACGTGGGCGACGAGGGCGGCTTCGCCCCCAACCTCGCCTCCGCCGAGGCGGCGCTGGACTTCGTGATGGGCGCCATCGAGAAGGCCGGGTTCAAGCCCGGCAACGACGTGTTCATCGGCCTCGACTGCGCCTCCACCGAGTTCTTCAAGGACGGCGCCTACCACTATGAGGGCGAGGGCAAGGTGCGCGACATCGAGGCCCAGGTGAAGTACCTGGCGCAGCTCGTCGCCGGCTATCCCATCGTCACCATCGAAGACGGCATGGCCGAGGACGATTGGGCCGGCTGGAAGCTTCTCACCGACACCATCGGCTCCAAGTGCCAGCTGGTGGGCGACGACCTCTTCGTCACCAATGTCGAGCGCCTCTCGCGCGGCATCAAGGACGGCGTGGGCAACGCCATCCTGGTGAAGGTGAACCAGATCGGCTCCCTCACCGAGACGCTGGACGCGGTGGAAATGGCCCACAAGGCCGGCTATCGCGCTGTCATGTCCCACCGCTCCGGCGAGACCGAGGATTCCACCATCGCCGACCTCGCAGTGGCGACGAACTGCGGGCAGATCAAGACCGGCTCGCTGGCCCGCTCGGACCGCACCGCCAAGTACAACCAGCTGCTGCGCATCGAGCAGGAACTGGGCGACTCGGCCCGCTACGCCGGCAAGGCCGCGATCAAGTCGCTGGCCTGATCGCCCGGCGCCGCGCGGGGGCGCGGCGGGTGAGTACGGAAACAGCAACGGCCGCCGCGGGCTTCGGCTCGCGGCGGCCTTTCTTTTTCGCTCAGTTCCGATGGTGGGATGGGCACCCTCAATCGTCGCCGCGCACGGCGATGGGGTCGCTGTCGGGGAAGCTCTCCTCAAGCGCCTCGTCCAGCCGCGCGCTGATCTCGGCCTGCTCGTCGCGGACATCGGCGGCGTGCTTGAGGGCGACGATCTGGGTGAGGAGCGCGTCGCGGCGCTGCGCCAGATCCGTCATGGAGCGGCCGGCGGCCGCGGCCTCCACGCCTGCCACCAGCGCCGCCTGAAGCTCCGGCGTCATCGCGGGGGCGCCGAGGTCGTCCCACCACGTCTCAACCGCCGGCAGCAGGTGGTGCATGAAATGGCCGAGCCCGCCCGCGCCGCCGCCGAGATGGAAGGTCATGTGCTGGCCCATGAGCGCCCAGCGCAGGCCCGGCCCCTCGGACACCGCCGCGTCCACGTCCTCCACCGATGCGACGCCCTCCGCCACCAGATGGATGGCCTCGCGCCACAGGGCGGCCTGCAGGCGGTTGGCCACATGGCCCGGCACCTCCTTGCGGATCTCGATGGGGTGCTTGCCGAGCCAGCGGTAGAAGGCCATGGCCCGCGCGATGGCCTCGCGGCTCGCATACGCGCCGCCCACCACTTCCACCAGCGGGATGAGGTGGGGCGGATTGAAGGGATGGCCGATGAGGCAGCGCTCACGGTGGCGGCAGCCCTCGGAAATGCGGCTTGCGAGAAGACCGGAGGAGGACGAGGCGATCACCACCTCCGGCGGCAGTACCGCATCGAGGGCGGGAAACAGCTTCTGCTTCACCTCGTAGCGTTCAGGCGCGTTCTCCTGCACGAAATCGGCACCCTCGACCGCCGCCACCGGGTCCGCCTCGAAGCGCCACGAGGTGGGGTCGATCCAGCTTTCGCCACCGAGTTGGGAGAGCACCGGCCATGCCCCGGAAATCAGCGCCTGCGTCGCCTCGCGCGCGCCGGGGGCCGGATCGCTCACCACCACCTCCAGACCGCGTGACAGGAACAGCGCGGCCCAGCTCGCCCCGATGGTCCCGGCTCCGATCACGGCGACGCGGCGGATGGGGGGATTGAGATGGGACATGGCGCAGCTCCGGAGCGTTAGGGGAGGAGCACCGTTCTAGCAGTTCGCGGCTCGGCGCTGCACCGCCACCCGGGGATGGCAGAATTGTCTGAGCGCCTGTCCTCAGCGCGGCAGTTGGGTGATAAGCGCTTCCACGCCCATCCAGATGATTTGTACGCCGATAGCGAAGAGGATGAAGGCGAACAGGCGCACGAGCACGTTGGTGCCGGTCTTGCCCAGTACCCGCTCCAGGGTGGGCGCCTCGCGGAACGAGAAATAGACCGTCAGCGACACCGCAATGAGCCCCGCCACCGCGCCGAGGACGGTGGAGAGCTGGAACAGCGGATCGGTCTTCCAGGTCGGCGTGTGGCCGGCCGCGAGAGCGACGGTCGCGGCAATGGAGCCGGGGCCGACCGTGAGAGGCAAGGTGAGGGGATAGAAGGCCTCGTCCTGCGCCCGTGCCTCGTCCAGCTCCACGCCCTCCGCCTTGCCGGGGGCATTGTCGTCCTCGTGCAGGATGTTCCAGCCCACCACCGCCACCACCAGCCCGCCCGCGACCCGCAGAACCGGGAGCGAGATTCCGAAGAACAGCAGGATCTGCGCGCCGATGGCCAGCGACCCCAACAGCAGCAGGAAGCCGTAGATCGCCACGCTGCGGGCGATGCGCTCACGCACCCGCGGCGAGCAGCGGCGGACGAAGGTGAGGAAGATGGGCGCCGTCCCGAGCGGGTTGACGATCGGGAAGAGCGCCGCGAAGACCGTGATGAAGATATTGACCGCGTTGGTCAGATGCATCCGGCACCCCCATGCCGCGCGCGTGGCCCGGACCTAGTCCTCGATGCGCTCCCAGCCTTGCGGCGAGAGGCGCTCCTGCGGCAGGAAGCGCCGCTTGTAGTCCATCTTCCGCGACCCCTGCACCCAATAGCCGAGATAGACGTAAGGCAGCCCCATCTGCCGGGCCCGCGTCACATGGTCGAGGATCAGATAGGTGCCGAGCGAGCGATCCTGCGCCAGCGGATTGTAGAAGGAATAGACCATGGAGAGGCCGTCGGAGAGGATGTCGGTGAGAGCCACCGCCATCAGGTCTCCGGTGCCGCGCTCAAGGATGCGGCTATCCGGCCCGCGCTTTCGATATTCGACGAGGCGGGTGTGGACGTGGGTGTCCTCCACCATCATCGCGTAGTCGAGCACGCTCATGTCCGCCATGCCGCCGGTGCCGTGGCGGGAGGTCACGTAGGTGCGGAAAAGGCTGTATTGCTCGGAGGTGGGGGTGGGCGGCTTCACCTGCCCCACGATGTCGGCGTTCGCCGCCTTGACCCGCCGGAAGCTGCGGCTCTCCACGAAGTCGGCCACGCAGATGCGGACCGACACGCACGCCTTGCAGCCCTCGCAGGCGGGGCGATAGGCGATGGACTGGCTGCGGCGGAAGCCGCCCTGCGTCAGCACATCGTTGAGCGCAGCCGCCCGGTCGCCGACGAGGTGGGTGAACACCTTCCGCTCCTCCCTGCCCGGGAGATAGGGGCAGGGGGAGGGCGCCGTCAGATAGAATTGCGGTGTGTCGCGGGGGTGCTCACTCACGGGGATCTGGCCTCTGAACCGAGATCATCGCGCCTGCATGCAGGCCCGTCAAAGGCGCAGTCGCCGGGAGGGTGAAATTTCAGCGGATGCGGCGCAGCGCCTCGGCGCGATCGGCGCTGTTGATGACAACCGTGCCGCAGAGAAAATCGTGCAGCAGTCGGCGCCGGTCGTTGAACAGGCCGACCAGCAGCACGAACGGCGTCAGCACCGAGATCGACACCCAGAAGCACACCGCGCGCACGGCACCGAGCAGCGCGTAGCACGGCGCGCCGTACCAGGTGCGCACCTCGATCTCCATGAGTCGCATGCCGAGCGTGGCCGACGACGGCGAGCCGAGGGTGAAGGCGTAATAGGCGACGGCCCATAGGATGAAGACCGGCCCGATCAGCCAGAACAGCAGCCAGCCGAGCCCCAGCGTGACAATGCCGAACACGAACACGAAGACGCCGAACAGCACGACCGGCCCGATCACCATCAGCGCATCCACCAGGAAGGCAATGATGCGGCGGGACAGGACGCCCTCGAACAGCTCGGGCTGCGTCACCGGATCAAACGCGTGCGGCCGATAGGCGATGTCGGTATCGGCAGGCTCGCGGGACGTGTCGCCGGTGTAGCTCATGGCAATGCAACTCCTTCAGCACGAAACGTGGTGACGAAGCGCGGGCGACGCAAGAGGAACGAACGACTGAGAGAGGAGCGGGTAGGCTGGCCGGCGGGGAGCGGGCGGGGAGGCCTCCCGCGACGCTCACCCACCGGCCAAACCCCACGGACCCAGGAGATGCGGCGGACCTGAGCACTCCGTAGGGTTGTCTGGCAGCGAAAGGGCGTCTGGACCGGCATGGCCGTCCGCGCACCTTCCGCCTCGCATCTGGAAGCCACGAAGACTAGCACAACGGGGCGAAAGGAAAAGCCGGTGATT
>JAYSCE010000140.1:0-317 GCA_041915035.1 Xanthobacter sp. | reverse complement strand
CCACCTCAGCCGCCGGTATATTGGCGCACCGTCTCGAGGAAGCGCGCCACCGAAATGGGCTTGGAGAGATAGGCCTCGCATCCGCCGGCGCGGATGCGTTCCTCGTCGCCCTTCATGGCGAAGGCGGTGACGGCCACCACGGGAATAGCGCGCAATTCCGGATCGGCCTTCAGCTTGCGGGTGACATCGAGGCCTGAAATCTCCGGAAGCTGGATATCCATGATGATGAGATCCGGCCGGTTGGCGCGGGCCAGTTCCACCGCCTCGACGCCGGAGCGCGTCTCCACCGTGCGATAGCCGTGCGCCTCCAGGAGATC
>JAYSCE010000139.1:0-9271 GCA_041915035.1 Xanthobacter sp. | reverse complement strand
GATGCGGCCGGCGCCTACACGGGCACGCTGTGGATGGCCGGGGGCAAGGCGAAATACTACCGCCACCTCTCCGACTGGCAGCGTGCCTCCGGCGGACGCCCCACCGAGATCGACGGCATCACCGGCGCCAGCATCGGCTCCGGCAAGACGCTGAAGATCACCCTCGATCTCGCCGACGCCATGATCGATGCCGGCTACCAGGTCCATGTGGACACCGCCGTGGAAGACGGGATGGACAATGCCTCCGAGGTGGTCGCCCCCCTCGCCGCAAGCGCGTCCGGCAAGCCCGTGGCCGGCAAGGGCTATGTGAAGTCCTTCACCGTCACCTTCTGATCTCCCTTCGGATATTTCCCCAATGCTTCGCCGCCTTCATGGCCTGCCCGGCATCGTGCTGGCGCTCGCCCTTTCCGTCACCGCGCTCTCCGGCACGGTCCTCTCCGTGCAGCCGGCGCTGAACCACGTTGCCGCCCCGGCGATCCCGGCGTCCGCCAGCGTCGCGGACGTCGCGGCTGAGGTCGCCGCGCGCCATCCCGGCGTCAGCGCCATCCGGCTGCGGGCGGACGGCAGCCTCACGGCGGCCTTCGATGAGGGCGGCACGCGCGGCGTGGAGCGCATCGATCCCGCCACCGGCGCTGGGCTGGGGCCTTACGCGGTGTCGGACACCACCCGCTTCATCACCAACCTGCACCGCGCCTTCCTGATGAGCGATGCGGGGCGCGTGGCGGCGGCCATCGGCGCGCTGGCGATGCTCGGCCTCAGCCTTTCCGGCCTCCTGCTACTCGCTCGGCGGCTCGGCGGCATGGGCGCGCTGCTGCGGCCCATCCGTGGTACCCCGGCGCAGCGCTGGCATGGCGAACTCGGCCGGCTCGCGGCGGTGGGGCTGCTCCTGTCCTCGCTCACCGGCCTGTGGATGTCGACCGGCACCTTCGGGCTTCTGCCCGAGACGGGAACGACGACCCCCGCCGTCACCGCCAGCGGCGGCAAGCCGGCGCCCGTCGGGACGCTCGCCGGCCTGAAGACCGTGAAGCTTCAGGATCTGCGCGAACTCACCTTCCCCGATCCCGCCGACCCCACGGACGTCTTCAACCTCGCCACCGCCGATGGCGAGCGGCTGGTGGACGCCGCCACCGGCACCACCCTCGCGTTCACCCCCGCGACCGCGCTGGATCGGGTGAACGACCTCGTGCGCACGCTGCACACCGGACGCGGCGCCTGGGTGCTCGGACTTCTGCTCGGCCTCGCCTCGGCCATGGTCCCCGTGCTGGGCGGAACGGGCCTCGTCCTGTGGCTGAGGCGGCGGGCGGCGCGGCCGCGCATCACCGCCAATGTCCCGGCGCGGGCGGCGGATACGGTGATCCTCGTGGGCAGCGAAGGCAATTCCACCTGGGGCTTCGCGGGCACCCTGCACGCGGCCCTCGCCGCCGCCGGCCACAAGGTCCACACCGCCGCCATGAACGATGTGAGCGCGGCGCATATGGCCGCCCCGCGCCTGCTGATGCTCGCCGCCACCTACGGCGAGGGCGCCGCGCCCCAATCGGCCAGGCACTTCCTGTCCCGCCTGGCCAGTCTGCCGGGGCAGCCGGCGGTGGCGGTGCTGGGCTTCGGTGATCGCAGCTTCCCGCATTTCTGCCGGTTCGCACGCGATGTGGCCGATGCGCTGGACGCCCGCGGCTGCCCGCAGCTCCTGCCCATGAAACGGGTGGATCGCCGCTCGCCCCAGGAATTCGCCCAGTGGGGCCACGATCTCGCCGACGTGCTGGGGCACGACCTCACGCTCACCCATGTGGCGGAGCCGCCGAAAACCACCCGGCTGGTGCTCGCAGGGGGCTTGGTTTCGGGGGGGGGGGGGGGCGGGCGGGTGGCGCTCCGGCCTTTCCCGGCCCCCCGGCCCCCCCCCCCGGCCCCCCCCGGCCCGCTGCCCGCCTTCGAGGCCGGCGACCTCGTGGGCATCGTCCCGCCGGGACAAGGGACGCCCGGGGATGTGATGCCGCGCTTCTATTCGCTGGCCTCCTCCACCCGCGACCGCGTGCTGGAAATCTGCGTGCGGCTGCGCGAAGGCGGCCTGTGCTCCACCTTCCTGCACGCTCTTCAGCCCGGCGAAGGCATCGATGCCTTCGTCCGCGAGAACCCCACCTTCCGTCCGGCCAAGGGGCGCGGGCCGCTCATCCTCATCGGCGCGGGCGCGGGCATCGGGCCGCTGGCCGGCTTCGTGCGGGCCAATGCGGCGGGCCGGCCGGTGCATCTCTACTGGGGCGGGCGCAGCGCGGCGTCCGACTTCCTCTATGAGCACGAGCTGGCCCAGCACCTCGCCGAACGGCGGCTGACCACGCTGCGCACCGCCTTCTCGCGGGATGCGGACGAGAGCGCCTATGTGCAGGACCGCATCGCCGCCGACGCCCCGCGCCTGCGGGAACTGGTGAAGCAGGGCGCGCAGATCCTCGTCTGCGGCGGCCGCGACATGGCCGAGGCCGTGACCCGCGCGCTGGAGCCGGTGGTGCGCCCGCTGGGCCTCGACCTTCCCACCCTCAAATCGAGCGGACGCTATGTCGAAGATGTCTACTGACGCGGATTGGGGTGGGACGGCGCTCCGGCGCCGCGCCCTGAGCGGACCGGCCATGGGCGCGCGCTGGTCCGCGACCTTCTTTGCTGCCGACGATGTGGACGAAGCGGCGCTGACCCGCCGCCTCCAGGGCGCGGTGGAGAAGGTGGAACAGCAGATGTCCACCTTCCGGCCGGAGTCCGATCTGGAACGGCTGAACGCCGCGCCCATCGGGGCGTGGATGCCCATCCCCCACGAGCTGATGCACGTCCTCTCGACCGCGCTGGAGATCGGCCGCCTCTCGGGCGGGGCGTTCGACATCGGGGTGGGCGATCTGGTGAAGGCCTGGGGCTTCGGCGTGGGGCGGACGCCCGATGGCGGATGCATCGCGGCGCTCGCCGGCCGGCCCTCCTTCGAGCCGCCCAAGACCTTGCAGCTCGACCCGGCCGGCGGCCGCGCCCGGCGGCTGGCGCCGTTGCGGCTGGACTTGGCCGGCATCGCCAAGGGCTTCGGCGTCGATGAGCTGGCCCGCGAGATGGCCGCGGCGGGCGTCACGTCATGGCTGGTGGGCATCGACGGCGAGATGCGCGCCGAAGGGCTGAAGCCGGACGGGCGGCCGTGGACGGTGGCCCATGAGCGGCCATCCGCCGGCGAGCGGGACATCCTCGGCGTGCTGGAACTCTCCGGCGCTGCAGTCGCCACCTCGGGGACTTACCGCCATGGGGTGGAGGTTGGTGGCCGCGTGCTCTCCCACACCATGGACCCGTCGCGCGGGGCGCCGCTGGAGAACGACCTTTGCGCCGTCACCGTGCTCGGCGAGACCTGCATGGCGGCCGACGCCTGGGCGACCGCGCTGCTGGTGCGGGGGGCCGGCGAAGGCCCGGCCCTCGCCCGCCGCCTCGGCCTCGCGGCGCTGTTCGTACGTGTCGACGGTACGGTGGAGGAGACGTTCCCCTAGGTGCCGAGACGCAAGCCGGCGGCGAGGCTCACCTCCCGGCGCGCGCCGCGTGATGCCGGGCGAGGTGGATGCGATCGTCCAGCGTCGAGCAGGCCACCGCCAGGACGATGCCGATGATCGCGCCGACCAGCGTGTCGAACACCCGTTCCGGCGCCATGGCCGTGCCCGCCGCGCCGGGGGCCGCGAGGTAGCTCATGAGCAGCGCCATGGGCGTGACCAGGATCTGCCCGAGGGCGTAGTTCGCGCCGATGATCATCTCGGTGGCGAATTGCAGGAAGACGAGCAGGGCGACCACGCTCCATACCGACGGCTCCTGGGAGAGGATCAGCCAGACCAGGCCCGCGCCGACCACGGTGCCGGCCATGCGCTGCATGGCGCGGCTCATGCTGATGTGCAGGTGCGTGCCCTGCATCACCGCCACGGTGCCCATGGCGGCCCAGGCGGGGTGGGCGGCACCGGCGAGATAAGCGGCGAAGGCCGCGATCGCCGAGCCGAGGGTGATGCGCGCGGCGGCGATGAGGCGGTGGTCGAGGGGGCGGACCGGCTCTGCGGGGAAAGGCGCCTCGGGCGTCGCCTGCTGGCGCAGCGCTTCCGTCCCCGCGCAGATCAGCCACGTCAGTCCCGCCGCCAGCGCCGTCGCCGCAGACCGCTCCACCACCTCCTGCCAGGTGGCCACATGGCCCATGGCGGCACCGGCCGCGAACACGAAGATCAAGGCGCCGGGCGGGCCATACTGCCCGGTATTGGCAACGAAGAAGAAGAACCCGCAGGCCAGTGCCAGAAGGCCCAGCTGGAGGGGATAGGGCGCGCCGAGCCAGCCCGCCGCCGACATGGCGAACACCGAGAAGGTCAGCCACATCGCGCAGAACAGGACGATGCGGCCGCGCCCGGCCGCGGGGGCGAAGCGGCCAAACAGGGCCGCGAGCGTTCCCAGCGAGGCGAAGCCGACGAGATGCGGCCAGGGCGAGAGAAGGGCCAGGGGCAATGCGATCGCCGCCGCCAGCGACGCCTGGAGGCCGGCCAGGGCGGCATTGCGCTGCCACGGCTGGGCCGCGAGGGCCCAGCTCTCGCGGATCTGATGCGGCTTCAGCAGATGGCGCGCGGCATCGAGCCGGCGGGTCGCGAGCGTCGCGGGGGCGGGTTCGGGCGGGCTCATGGGGCGGTCGTCTCCCGACGCTGGACCTGCAGGCCTTGAAGCCGCTGCTCGATCCGCTCGAAATGCCGGAGCATGGTCGCGATCTCGGCGTCGGACAGGTCCGCCAGCATCTCCGCTTCCCCCTTGGCCAGTTCGCGGCGGATCTCGGCGACCCGCACCCGGCCTGCTTCGGTCAGATGCACCAGCCGGGCGCGGCCGTCGGAGGCGTCGACCCGCCGTTCCACGAGGCCCTGCCGGCACAGGATATCGAGCAGGCGCACGAGGCTCGACCCATCGATGCCCACCAGCGCCGCAAGTTCCTTCTGCGTGATGCCGTCCCCGGACTCCTGCAGGTGGACCAGCGGCACCCAGGTGGCATCCGACAGCCCCGCCTCGGCGAGACGGGCATCGAGGGCCCGCCGCCAGCGACGGGCAAGCAGCGCGAAGCGCACGCCGAAGCGGGCGCGAGGTGAGGCGGAAGCCGAGGTCATGCGGCATCAAAAGCAGAATTTAATTTGCATTGCAATGCAAATTAAATTGAGCTGGTGGCTGCGAAGTGAGGGTTCCGGTTGGGATCGGCGGGCTATTCCCCGTCCCCGGCCGCCTGCTGGGCACAGACCGCCCGCGCGATGGCGGCCGCGATGCCCCGCAGCGCCTCGGAATGGGCGGAAAGGGCTTCATCGAGGGAGAGGGCGGAGCGGATCCAGATCATCGAGACCACCGCCTCCACGCGATCATCGACCATGACGGGAACGGCGATGCTGGAGGTCTTCGGCCGGAACTCGCCGCCGTCGCGCACGGCGACGGCGCGGCGGCGCGTGTCCTCGATCATCCGCTTCAGCCACGCCTCGTCGAGGAAGGGGCGATCCTCGGGATCGGGAATGCGACGCAGGTGATCGAGGATCATCGCCCGCTCCTCCTCCCGGCAGAAGGCCAGATAGGCCCGGCCGGCCGAGGTGCGCAGCATGGGCAGGCGATAGCCGATCATGCCCCGGTCGATGGAGAGCGGGCTGCGCGTGTGGGTGGTCTCGTGGATCACCATGGCGGCGTTTTCGTACACCGTCAGGTCGAGCGGCCAGACGAGGCGGGGCCCGTGCTCGCCGAACACCGGCCCCGCCGCCTGACACACGCGGGAGTGCGCCGCATAGCCATCGCCGAGGCTTGCGGAGAGGCGCGTGACCCGCACCTGAGCCGAGGAGGCGGAAAAGGCGACATAGCCCTCCTCCTCCAGCGTCTGCAGCAGGCGGTAGACGGTGGGGCGTGGGATGTCGAGAGCACGGGCGATGGCGGCGGCACTGGTGCTGCCCACCGCATTGATGTGGCGGAGCACGGCGAGGCCGCGGCGCAGGGCGCGCACGCTGTCGGTGCGATCCTGCGCCGTCGTCCGCTCGTCAGCCGGTCTCTCGCTCATGGCCCGGCCTCTTCCCCGGTGCTCGTCCAGCCGGACGCGCCGGTCTTCCCCCATGCTATACGCGATCGCCATGTGGTGCCCAGCAACTGCGGTGCCCAGCACATGCCGGCCCAGCAGAGTGCCCGGCCGGCCTGTTCGGGCCTCAGGCCCGCTCGGCGACCACGGGGTTGCGCAGCACGCCGATGCCGCTCACTTCCACCTCCACCACGTCGCCATCCTTCATGAACAGCTTGGGCGTGCGCCGCGCGCCGACCCCGCCCGGCGTGCCGGAGACGATCACGTCGCCGGGCAGGAGGGGCAGGATGGTGGAGGTGTAGGCGATCAGGGTGGGGATGGGCGTAATCATCAGGTCCACGGTGGTGCGCTGCACCTCGGCGCCATTGAGACGCGTGGCGAGGCTAAGGCGTGTGGGATCGCCGATCTCGTCGGCGCTCACCATCCACGGGCCGAAGCCGCCGGTGGCGGCGAAGGTCTTGCCGG
The DNA here is from genome assembly GCA_041915035.1 of Xanthobacter sp. GTDB lineage: Bacteria > Pseudomonadota > Alphaproteobacteria > Rhizobiales > Xanthobacteraceae > Xanthobacter. The sequence continues at coordinate 2,748 of JAYSCE010000139.1, read as the reverse complement.
GCATGAACTGCGAGGTGTGGCGCTGCCAGTCGCGCACGCTGGCATCGTTGTAGCAGGCATAGCCCGCCACATGGGACAGCGCATCAGCCTCCGAGATGCGCCGGCCGCCCTTGCCGATGATGACGGCAAGCTCGCCCTCATAGTCGAACTCGTCGGATTCCAGCGGCTTCACCAACGCTTCGCCGTGCCCCACCTGGCTGCCGGCATAGCGCGCGAACAGCATGGGATTGGGGGTGACGGTGCGGCCCGTCTCCACCACATGGTCATGATAATTGAGGCCGACGCAGACGATCTTGTCCGGGTCGGGAATGACCGGCGCCAGCGTCACGTCGGCGAGGGCGAAATCCGCCGGCGCGCCCACCAGGGCGGCGGCGCGGTCGAGCCCGCCGGCGATGAAGGTGCGCAGCGTCGGCGCCTCGGGAAAGCGGCGGGCGAGATCTCGCTGTTGCGCGTGACCGATCTGGTCTGGGGCGAGATCGACGATCCCGCCGTCGGTCACGAGGCCGTAGCCGGCCTTGCCGGCGTGGGTGAAGGACGCGAACTTCATGGGGCAAGCCTTTTCCTTGAACGTTTCGGGATGTGAGAGAGATCAGGCGGCGGAGGCCTGCGCCGGGAAAGCCGGCGCCAGCGCTTCGGCCATGGCGGCAAGGTCCGCCGCGTCGGCCGCGCTTCCGGCCACGTAGCGATCCGGGCGGACGAGCACCGCCGCCGCGCCGGCCGTATCCAGCAGCGGGCCGAGGTCGGGACAGTCGGCGGTGGTGATGATGGCGATGCCGGCCGCCTCGAAGCGCTGGCGCACCCCCTCGGCGGCGCTGCGCCAGAGTTCGTCGCGGCAGAGAAGAGCGAAGCGGTAGCCCACCGTGTCATCCAGTCGCCGCCCGTCGCCGAGGCGCGGCTGGGCGAAACGGCTGCCGGCGATGTCCACGCGGCCGAAGGCGACGCCCGGTCCCAGCTGGGGCACCCGGCTGCGCAGGCGCACCACCCCGTCCGCGTCGCGGAAGGCGGCGTTGAGGGCGGCCTCGGTGCCGCAGGTGTTGATGAGGCCGCCGAGCCGCACCGCGGTCTCGATATAGGCGTGGGCGTCGGGTGCCCGCTCGCTCTGGTAAGTGTCGAGCAGGCTGTCTTCCGCCTGCCCCTTCACCACCGCCTCGAGCTTCCACGCGAGGTTCGCCACGTCGCGGATGCCGGAGCACATGCCCTGGCCCATGAAGGGTGGGGTCTGGTGGGCCGCATCGCCCGCCAGCAGCAGCCGGCCGGCGCGCCAGCGCTGCGCCACCGCCGAATGGAAGGTATAGACCGCCGCCCGCTCCAGCTCGGCCTCGTCGGGCCTCAGCCACGGGGCCAGCAGCGTCCAGACGGTCTCGGGATGGACCATGGCGCGGCCGTCCTCATGCGGCAGCACGGTGATCTCCCAGCGGCGGCGGTCGCCGGGGCCGCGCACATAAGTGGCGGGGCGCGCGGGGTCGCAATACTGGATGGTGTGGTCGCCCAGCTCGGGCTTCGGCCGCCGCAGAACCGCGTCCACCACCAGCCAGCGCTCGTGGAAGCCGAGGTCGTCCATGGACGAGCCGATGAAGCGGCGGACCAGCGAGCGGGCGCCGTCGCAGCCCACCACATAGCGGGCGCGGGCCTGCTGCAGGCGGCCGGTGGCGAGGTCCTCGTAGCGGACGCTCACCCCTTCGGCCTCCTCGACGAAGGCGAAGGCGTCGCAGCGCGTGCGCACCCGCACGCTGGCGAAGCGCCGGAGCCCGTCGCGCAGGGTCCGTTCGAGGTCTGGCTGGTGGAAGCGGTAGCTGGCGTGCCAGCCGAACTCGCTCACCTCCTGCGGGCGCGGCCAGTCCATCAGCAGCGCGCCGTTCACGTCGATGAAGCGCATGCCCGGGTTGACCCTGAGCGACGGGACGATCTCATCGGCGAGGCCGATGGTCTGGAACACGCGCATCACCTCGTCGTCGAAATGCACGGCGCGCGGCAGATGGTAGGCCTCGGTCTCGCGTTCGAGCACGAGGGTGGAGACGCCCTGAAGGCCCAGCAGGTTGGCGAGGGTCGCACCAACGGGGCCGAGGCCGATGATGACGACGTCGAAACGATCCGGCGTGCTGCCGTTTGCCTCGGGCATGGTTTTCCCCGTGTTGTGGTCCGCCTGCGCGGAAATCCGATGCGATGAAGTGAGCCCGCGCGCGTGGACGCCTGCGGGGCGGGTTCGGGATGCCGGCGGTCAGCCCGCCAGCCGGCTGTAGAGCCAGGGGCAGTCCACCACGTCCGGTGACCGGAGGCCGTTGGCGGCCGCAGCGAGGCGCATGTTGCGCAGCCGCGCGCGCGGCTCCTCGGGCAGATAGAGGCGCTCGTGCCCCCAGAAGCTCGGCCCGGCGAAGGTCTCGTGCGGCTCCCATGTGGCGGGATCGATCACCCGCCCGCCCCAGCCGTTCTCCACGAAGAAGCCGGAGGGCGAGTTGGCGTAGAAGGAGGTCATGAAATCGTTGGTGTGGCGCCCCAGCGTGTAGGCGAGGCGCCCTTCTTCCAGTTCGGCGAGGTCGTAGCCCTGGCCCACGTCGTCGAGATTGTTGAACTCGATCATGAAGTGGTGAAAGCCGGTCTGCCCGGAGCCCACCATGGCGAGGCTGTGGTGGCGCCCGTTCACGTGGAAGAAATAGAGCGGATAGGGGGTGAGCCCGTAGTCGGAGATGTGGAAGTCGAGCAGGTCGCGATAGAAGGGCAGCAGTGCGTCGATCCGCACCGCGTGCAGCA
>JAYSCE010000138.1:6757-9300 GCA_041915035.1 Xanthobacter sp. | reverse complement strand
ACCCTCGCCGCCGGTACCCTGCCGCTGGGACTGTTCACCGACCGGCACATGATCGATCCGGCCGCGCTCGACGCCTCGCTGCACGCGCTCTTTCTCGACGCGCATGTGGTGGAGGGGGAGACCCGCACCAACCTCCCGGTGCGCATCCGCTCGCTCCGCCTCTGGCAGCCCGGCGTGGCGATCGCCAAATCCGTCACCCACAGGACCCACGAAAGTCGGTTCACCACCTCCGTCGACATCACCCTCCACGCCGCCGACGACAGCGTGGTCGCGGACGTGCGGGGACTGGTGCTGCGCGAAGTCGTGCTCTCCCGGCGGAGTGACGAGGAGCGGCGTTTCCGCGTCACTTACGACGCGCTGAGGCAGGCATCGGCCACGCCTGCGGGCGCGGTCGATCTCGCGGGCCTGCCTGCCGAGCCGCTTGATGCCTTCCTGCTGCTGCGCGGCTTTGTGCGTTCCCTCGTGCGCGAGACCATCGTCGCGTTGGCGGGGGGGCTCGACGTGCTGCCCGCTCGCCTCATTGCCGTCGGTCGACTGGCCGCCGAGGCGGAGGGGCGCTTCATCGCGCTCATGGACCAACTCGCGGCGATCGGTCTGGCCGAGCGGACCGCGGAAGGCTGGCTCATCACAACGGCTGAGTTGCCACCGTCAGAGCTGCTCTTTCGTACGCTGGCCGAGCGCTATCCCGAGGCCAATGCAGAAGTCCGACTCGCGGCTCAGTTGAAGGCGACGCTGACACCGCACCTTGCGCAGGGCGCTTCTCTGGAACTTCCGCCTTCGCTCGCCGACCTCGTCGCAGAGGACGGCATCGCTTTCTCTGCCGGCCTCGGGGCAGTCCGGGCGGCGGTGGAGGAGCGCATCGCGGCCTGCGCCCCCGTGCGTCCGCACATCTTGCTGCCGCGTCCCTGGACCGCCGGCCTGGTGCGCACGCTCCTCCCCTTCGTCCGCGAAGGCCTTGTCCAGGTGACGTTGGCTGGGGCGGACGCAGCCGGCTTCGAGAAGGTTACGTCGCGTACAGGAGCCGGTGATCTCTTCTTCCTCGACACCTCAGCCGCGGGCGGAGACGAGACCCCCGACTTCGCTTCGGTCGATCTCGTCGCGGGGCTCGCGGCCCAGGCGCCCTTCGGCGGCGATCCGGCCGAGGCCGCGCGCATCGGCGCAATCGCCGCGGGTGCCCGGTGCCTCGTCGTCGAGCCCCCCTTCGACGGGTTCCTCGACGTCCTCTTATCCCCGCAGCCGCCCGGCGCACAGCGAGGACAGATCGAGGTCCTTCTCGCGCACATGAACTGCGCGCCGGTAGAGGCGATTCCGCTCGCCGACGGCCTCTCCACGGCATTCTGCGGCCCGGTCGCGGATTCGGACGGGCGGATGGCCGGGCCCGTTCTGGTCCTCGGCGGTAGCGGCACGGATGCATTCGCCCAAGCGCTGGCGCGCGACGGCGACACCATCATCGGCAACCTGATCCTTCCTTCCGTTGAGCGGTCCGAAGCAAACGGGACGGTCATTTTCCCCGTCGCGTTCGAGCCCGCCTGGGCCCCCAGGGCCGCGCTGGTGCAAAGGCTGCTTGACCTCAAGCGTGTGCTGGAATGGGCGAATGCGAGTATAGGCAAGCTGACCCTTTGGCTCGTGACGGCTGGCGGTCGCCAGCTCGCCGGAGAGACCGTCGATCCCGCCGCCGTGGCCATCTCGGCCTTCTACCGCGTGGCGCTCAACGAGCATCCAGGCCTCGACCTGCGCCTCGTCGACGTAGATGCATTCGACGCCGAAGCCGCCCGCCGCGTGCGTGAGATCGTTGATCTCGACAGCGCCGAAGCCGAGCGAGTCTCCCGTACAGACGGCGAATTTGGCGTGCGCGTCCTGCGCGGAGAAGCCATCGCCCGGGAAAAGGTGTCAGACACCCGGCGGGTGCAGCTCGACGTGCCCCAGCAGGGCGCCGTCAGCTCCATGGAATGGGTGACGCGTGATCGCGTCGCGCCTCAGGGCGACGAGGTCGAAATCGAGGTGGCAGCGACCGGCCTCAATTTCCGCGACGTGATGCTGGCGCTCGGTGCGCTCGACGACGATATCCTCGGGCCTGGCCTCACCAGCGCGTCGCTGGGCTTTGAATGCGCCGGGACTGTGGTCCGTCTGGGTCCGCAGATTAGCCATCTGGTCGTGGGAGACCGGGTGATGGGCTTTGCCCCCAACGCCTTTGCCTCCCACGTCACTGTGCCCGGCTGGTTCGCCTTCAAGGTGCCGGATGGTGTTTCGGAGGTGGCCGCGGCCAGCATTCCGGTGGCCTTTGCCACGGCTTGGTATGGCCTCGTCGAATGTGCGCGCCTGCTCGCCAACGAGACGGTGCTTGTCCACGGTGCCGCCGGTGGCGTCGGTCTTGCCGCCGTCGAGATCGCTCTTGCACGCGGCGCACGCGTTATCGCCACCGCTGGTACGCCCGAGAAGGCGGCTTTGCTCAAGGGTCTGGGTGTCGCCGCCGTCTACAATTCCCGCGACGTTGATTTCGCAGCGGAGATCGAACGCGACTTCGGCAAGGTGGACGTGGTGCT
>JAYSCE010000138.1:0-6747 GCA_041915035.1 Xanthobacter sp. | reverse complement strand
GAATTCGCTGGCCGGTGAAGCCATGACGGCCAGCCTGCAGCTGGTGAAACCGTTCGGTCGCTTCGTGGAACTCGGCAAGCGCGACTTCCTCGCGAACACCAGCATCGGACTGCGGCCATTCGCCCGCAATCTCAGCTATTTCGGCGTGGACCTCGACCAGCTTCTGGCACATGACCCGGAACGCGCCAAGGCCATGATGCAGGACATCAATGCCGCCTTTGCGTCCGGAGCGCTTCGGCCTATTCCCTATCGACTGATGGAAGGCGACGAAGTGGAGGAAGCCTTCCGCCAGATGCAGGCCGCGCGGCACGTGGGCAAGATTGTCGTGCGTCCCCCGGTGCATGGCAGGGTGCGGCCTCAGATGCCCGCGCTCGCCCTTCGCGAGGGGGTCCATCTCGTGCTGGGCGGCAATGGCGGCTTCGGGCTTGAAACCGCCTTGTGGAGGGCGGCTCAAACGACCGGCACGGTGGCGATCGCGTCGCGCTCCGGCGTGCGGGCAGCAGGCGATCTGGCCCGCATCGAGGCCGCCCGCGCGGGCGGCGCCCGCATCGTCATTGAGCAGGCGGATGCCCGCGATGCGTCGGCGCTGAAGGCGCTGGTGGACCGGCTCGTCGCCGACCACGGCCCCCTTCGCAGCGTGGTCCACACCGCCATGGTGCTGCGCGACGGTGCCATCCCCAACCTCGACGCCGAAAGCCTCGACGCCGTGCTGGCGCCGAAGGTGGACGGCGTTCTGACCCTGGACCGGATCACCGGGAAGCATCCGGTGGACCATTTCGTCGTCTATTCCTCGGCCTCGGCCATGATCGGCAGTCCCGGACAGGGCGCCTATGTGGCGGCCAACGCCTTCCTGGAAGGCGTGGTGCGCAACCGACGGGCGCGGGGGTTGCCGGGCCTTGCCGTCGCCTGGGGCGCCATCTCCGACGCCGGCGTCATCGCCAAGGACCAGGAACTCGGCCAAAGGCTGACGCGGGCCACCGGCGTCGCCGGCATCGCCTCGACCGAGGCGCTGGGTTTCCTTGGCCGGCTGATGGCACAAGGCGATGCCGCGGACGTGGTCAACGTCTATGCGCAGGTGAACCGTACCGCCATCGCCAGCCAGCTGCCGGTGCTGCACACGCCCACCTTCCCCCGCCTGTTCTCCACCGTGGCGGACGGAGCGGCGGGGAGCGGCGAGGATCTGATGGAGCAGATCGCCGGCCTCGGCGATGCGGAGGCGCGCACCCTTCTGCGCGAGGTGCTGGGCCGCGAGGTCGCCGGTATCCTGCGCCTGCCGCCGGACGCGGTGACGGGCACGGCGGCGCTGTCAGAACTCGGCATGGACTCGCTGATGGCTCTGGAGTTGCGCCTGACGCTGGAGAAGAAATTCGGCTTCGAGCTGCCGCTGCTCTCCATCGGCAGCGGGCGCACGCTCGATGACCTGGCCGCCGTTGCCCTCGGCAGCCTCAGGTCGCCCGAGACCGCCGCATCTGCCGCGACGGCCGCACCGGCTCTGGTCCTCGCTCCCGAGGAAGCCGCCCTTGCGGCCCGACACGGCGTGCGGCTGGACGCGGAATCCATCGAGGCCCTGACCGAGATGGCCGCCGCATCGCCGCGCGACGCTGCGGGGACCGGTTCATGAGGCCTGTACTATGAGCGGGCGCCGCGGCCTGTCAGATGAGGATCTCGCGCATCTGCTGGGCCAGATGCGTGCGGGCACGGCGGCGCCGGTACCCGCTTCCTCCCCCGCATTCGTGGACCGGGAGGGACTGCTCTCGTTCGAGTCACTGCCGCGCTATCGGGAGTTTGAGGCGCAGCGCTCGGCCGCGAGCATGCTGGGGCTGAAAAATCCTTACCACCGCCTGCACGAGGGGCGTTCCGGTGCCACCGCGCGCATCGACGGGCGGGAAGTCGTCAATTTTGCGAGCTATGACTATCTCGGCCTCAATGGCGACCCACGCATCACCCGCGCCGTGTCTGCCGCGGTCGAGGCGTGGGGCACCAGCGTCTCCGGCAGCCGCCTGTCGTCAGGCGAGCGGCCGGCGCATCTGGCGCTGGAGCGGGCATTGGCCGACGTCTATGGGGCGCAGGACGCGGTCGCCTTCGTGAGCGGCCACGCCACCGCCATTGCCGTCCTTCCGACGCTGATGGGGCCGAAGGATCTCGTCATCACCGACGCCTTCATGCACAACAGTGTGGTGCTCGGCGCCCAATATGCCCCCGCCACCCGCCGCACCTTCCCGCATAACGATCTCGACTCTCTGGGGACCATGCTGGGTCGCGAGCGGCACCGGTTCGAGCGGGTGCTGGTCGTCAGCGAGGGCCTGTTCTCCATGGATGGCGACGGGCCGGACCTCGCCCGCCTTGTCGCCCTGAAGGAGCGCTTCGGCTTCTGGCTGATGATCGACGACGCCCACGGCCTCGGCGTGCTGGGCGCGACGGGGCGCGGCATTGCCGAACATGCGGGCATCGATCCGCGGGCCGTGGACATCTGGTTCGGCACGCTTTCAAAATCGCTGGTGAGCTGCGGCGGCTACATCGCCGGGCCGGCGGCGATGGTCGCCTATCTGAAGGCCTTCGCGCCAGGCATGGTCTATAGCGTCGGCCTTCCGGTGCCGGTGGCGGAAGCCGCGCGCACCGCGCTGGGCCTGATGCTGGACGAGCCGGAGCGCGTCGGGCGCCTCCAGGCCAACAGCCGCGCTTTCAGGGACGGTGCCGCCACGCTCGGCCTCGATGTGGGCCCCTCCTGGGGTGCCGGAATCGTGCCGATCATGGTGGGCGAGACCATCAAGACCGTGATCCTCGCGCAGCGCCTGCTGGAGCGCGGCATCAACGCCTTCCCCGTGCTGCCGCCGGGGGTTCCTGAGCGATCCGCACGGCTGCGCTTCTTCCTCTCCGCCGCTCACACGCCGGAGCAGATCGATGCGGCGCTGGAGGCGCTGGCCGAGGAAGCGGGCGCGCTGGGGCTCACCACGGATCGACCGCGCTGAGCGCATCGAGCCAAGCCGCAAAGGCGCGGTCCCAGCCGAGCAGGGGCCGCTCGGCCAGCGCTCCGTCGCGCAATGCCAGCCGTGACGCTTCGTCCTCAACCAGCCGCGCTGTCCCCTCCACGAAGCCTGCCGCATCTGCGGGGGCGAAAAGCAGCCCGTTGGCGCCGTGGCGCACCTGCCCGGGCAGGCCGCCGGCCCGGGGCGCAAGCACCGGAAGGCCGCTCGCCAGCGCCTCGTAGACGGCAAGGCTGGCATTCTCGAAGCGCGACTGGGTGGCATAAAGATCACTGTTGGCGAGAAGCGCTCCCATCTCGGCCCGCTGCACCGGCCCCGCAAGGAAGCCACAGGGCAGCGATGCCACCAGCCGCTCCACCTCTTGCCGCATGGCCCCATCGCCCGCGACCACGATCCCCAGGGCGGGCCCCAGCCGCGCAGCCAGTGCCGGCAGCACCCGCTGCCAGTCCGCCCAACCCTTGTCGGCGGTGAGCCGACCGGCGATCAGCATCACCACCCGTCCGTCGAGATCGGGGCGGTCCCAGCGCGCGCGCCAGTAGCCGGGGCGTCGTAGTTCAGGGCGAAAGCCCTCCGTGTCCACGCCGTTGAACCGGCCGGCGAGGCCGTTGGCGAGGCCGAAACGCTGGAGCCTGGCAAGGCTGGCCGTACTTGGGACGAGGGTGGCGTCGTAGCGGTTGTAGAGCTGCGCCACCGCCCGCCAGACCACCGCGCGCAACGGAGCATGGAGACCGCTGCTGTTGCCGCCCGCCCCGAGATAATCGGCGAAATTGGTGTGGAAGAAAGCGACCAGAGGCACGTGGTGGCGCCGGGCGAAGGCCCGCGCGGGGAGGCGGCGCAGGCCCAGAGCAAGGCGCTCGGGCTCGTCCACGTGGATCAGGTCGGGCCGGAAGGCGGCGAGCGCCCGATCGATCTCGCCCACGGCCGTGGGCACCACATTGCGGTCCGACGCCGCCGCACCGAAGGGCACGCTGGTCAATCCCGCAAAGGTGACGGCCGGCGACAACCCGGCGGGGCGTGCACCATCGGCGGCAGCAGGTGCCAGCAGCAGCACCTCGTCGCCGCGCGCCACCAGCCGGCGTACGCGGGCATCGACGCTCACGGTGACGCCATCGAGGACCGGCAGGACACCGGAGGCAAGGAGGGCGATCCTCATGCCGGCATCGTCAAACGGGAACCGGGATTGCACCGGCGGGCACGGCGCCAAAGGCACGGTAGAAGGCAAGAAGATCGAGCGCCATGTCGCGCTCGGTCCGGTCGTAGGTGGTTGTCCGGCTCAGGGTCGCGGCAAGGTCTGGAACATCCACGAAGCGCTGGAGCACAGTGGCCAGCGCTTCCGCATCGCCGCGCGGGAAGGAGAAGCCGTTGCCCCCCTCCTCCACGAACTCAGTCATACCTGGCACATCCGAGACGACCACGGGTGTGTGGGTGGCGAGGGCCTTCAGCAGGGTCAGGGGCGCGTTCTCAAACCAGGTGGAGGGCATGACCAGCACGTCCACCTCGGCGAGCAGTCCAGACATCTCACCTTCAGCGAAGGTGCCGCGGAAACGCACCGGCAAGGGCGGGACCGTCTGCGTCGCCACCGCGCGCAGATCCCGCGAATAAGCCGGCGACAGGGTCTCCGATCCCCAGATATCGACAGTAAAGGCATCCCGCGGCAACGCGCGCAACGCCTGGAGCAGCAGGTGCGGGCCTTTGTGATAGGCGAGCTGGCCGATGAAGCCGAAGCGCACCGGCCGTGCGGACGCGGCGGGCTTGGGTGCGCGATCGATCTCGACGCCGAAGGGCGAGCGGAAGAGGGGCGGCCCGGCCCCATGCGCATCGAACAGTTCGGCGAGGAAGGCGCTGGGCGCGAAGGCCGCCCGGCAGTGGGCCAGGGCGACGCGCAGAACGCGGGCCCGGTCGCGGACCGCCCGCGCGTCGCGTCCGAGGTCCAACGGCAGCACGGGTGCCAGAGCGGCGGCTGTCGCGGCGGCAACAGAGCGGACCGACGGCTGCGCCAGTACCCGCCAGAACGCGCTCGGCCGCTCCCCCGCCCGGGCGCGCAGGCCGCAGGACAGGCAGTTGCTGCGGTTGGCGTTCGGCCCGTTGCAGAGCCCACCGTCCGGCAGCTCCAGCCGCGTGGTGAGGCACAGATTGAAGAAATCGGTCAGCGTCGCGAAGGTCGGGATGCCCAGCCGCGCCGTCACGTGCGGCAGGGCGGCGGTGAAATTGGCGAGGTGGCAGATATGCACCACGTCCGGTGCGAGCGTGCGCAGGATGCGTTCGAGAAGCGGGGCGAGGCCGGGATGATCGTAGTCGTCGCGGGCCGCGCGGGACGGGGTTCGGTTGCGGTCAATCCGCACCACCTGGACGCCCTCGATCTCGTAGCGCTCGATCTCCTCCGCCTGTTCCGGCTCGCCGACCGCCCGGGCGGTCACGACAGTGGGCGCGTGCCCCAAGGCCTTGAACTGCCTCGCAAGGGCAAGCGTATAGGCCTCGGTGCCATAGACGTGGTCCGGATAGAAGGCGTGGACGAACAGCGCGACGCGCAGCGGCCGCATGGAGAATCTCGGAACGTCCTTCGGCACGCCACGCATCGAATCCCAATCCTCGTGACTTGCGATGCCAGCTCATGGATTACCCTGCGTTGTGAGTGGCGCGCAACCGACGCCGGTAATATGGCGCATTGACGATACGGCAAATGCCACAACCAAATGCGATTAAACGACCCTCTAGTTGCATTACGGACCGGCCAGGTTGGTGTAAATGCAAGTCTGGCAGCATGTGGCTCCGGGAAACACCCGGAGCCACATGCTGCGCGCTCCTGGTGGTGCATTCGATCACGAAGTGCTCGACGTGGCGCGCCATGTTTCTGGCGTCCCGCTTCCCATCGTTACGCGCGCGCCGACGGGACGCTCCGGCACGCCGTGTTGCCGATTCCAGAAACCAGGCCGAGCCCGGATGGGGACGCGGCCCGCTCGCGCCGGGAGCTTCAGCCCGCCTGAGCCGATGCGCCCTTTCTAGCCGCCGGCGAAAGCCTCGCATAAGCTGGTCGCGGGCGCCGTCGCAGGATGGCAGCAGGGATCGGCGGTGGCATGTTCGATGCGGTGATTATCGGCGGCGGTCCGGCCGGGGCGTCCTGCGCGCTCTGGCTGAAGATGCTCGGCTTCCGTCCCTGCATCGTCGAGCGCCGGCCGGTGCTCGGCGGGCTCGGCAACGACAATCCCTACCCTAATCAGTGGATCGCGCCCATCCGAGACAAGACCGGCATCGAGATTGCCGCCGAGGTGGACCGCCACATGCGCGACCACGACATCGTCTGCCGCACCGGCGAGGCGGTCACGGAGCTGGAGGTGATGCCCGGCGGCTTCCGCATCACCACCGCCACCGGCGAGGTGGTGATGGGGCGTGCCTGCGTCCTCGCCACAGGCGTGCGGCCGGTGAAGGGCGGCTTCACCGCGTCCGAGAACGTCATCATCGGGCCCGGCCAGACCCTGTTCAATGCCGATTTCGTGGGCCGCTCGGTCGCCATCCTCGGCGGCGGGGACAACGCGTTCGAGAACTACATCTTCGTGCGCAAGCGCGGGGCCGCTCGCGTCACCCTGTTCGCCCGTACCATCCGCGCGCGGCGCGAGTTTCTGGAGAAGGTGCCGCCCGCGGACGTCCGTATCGGCCCTTATCCGGTAGAGCCCCACGTGCCGGCGGTGGCGGGCGAGCAGTTCGACCGCTTCCTGGTGCTCTACGGCTGGGAGCCCTATCTGCCCTACGCCCGGCATCTTGGACT
>JAYSCE010000137.1:0-9319 GCA_041915035.1 Xanthobacter sp. | reverse complement strand
ACAGGGTGAAGCCGCCGGAGACCAGCGCCGCATAGGCGCCGTTGGCCTTCATGGTGCCCACCAGCTCCGGCCCGCCGGGGGTCAGGGTGATGCGCTCGCGCAAGACGTCGCCCACCACGCCCGCCGTCAGGCCGCGCAGCAGCGCCACGCGTTCACGCAGCGCCGGCTCGAAGGCGATCTCGCCGCGCATGGCGCGCTCGGTGATGGCGGAGACGTGCGCCTTCAGGCCGACGAGATCGGCCAGTTCGTCGATGCACTCCTGGCCGATCATGGTCGAATCCATGTCGGCGAGGAACAGGCGCTTGCGCCGGCCGGTCTCAAGCTGCACCACCACGTCGATGGGGGCGTCCCCGAGCGCGCCGCGCACCGCATCCGCCAGCGCGCCCGCATCGGCCGCGAGTTCAGGCACGAAATGGATGTCCACCGCCACGCCGTCGTCCAGCACCACCGGGTCCTGCGCCTGCGGCAGCACGGAAAGGGCGGCATGGATTGCCTCATAGGTCAAAGCCGGGGCAGATGGGTTTGAAATCAGCGTCGCGACATAGGCCATGGCAGTTTCAATGCTCGAAGGGGGAAAACCGTTGGCGGTGCTCATCGCAGGTCCGACCGCCAGCGGCAAGTCGGCGCTCGCGCTGGCCGTGGCCGAGCAGGTGGGCGGCATCGTCCTCAATGCAGATTCCATGCAAGTCTATGGCGACCTTTCCGTGCTCACGGCGCGGCCGACCGTCGCGGAAATGGCGCATGTGCCCCATGGCCTCTACGGCCATGTGGATGCTGACACGGACTATTCCGTCGGCCGCTGGCTGGAGGACGCCAAAAACGCCCTTCGCGACGCGCAGGCGGCCGGGCGCCTGCCGGTCTTCGTCGGCGGCACGGGGCTCTATTTCCGCGCATTGACGCAGGGGCTTGCCGACATTCCCGCCATTCCCGAAGCCGTGCGCGCCGAGGTGCGCGGCGCGGCCGAGGCGCTGGACAGCCCGGCCCTCCACGCCCGCCTCGCCGCGCGCGATCCCGAGAGCGCCGCGCGGCTGAAGGTCAACGACCGCCAGCGGGTGCTGCGCGCGGTGGAGGTGATCCATGCCACCGGCCGCTCGCTGACCGACTGGCAGAGGGATGCACAGCCGCCGGTGCTGGATGCGGCGCGCTGCGCGAAGATCGTGCTGGAGGTGGACCGCAACCTGCTGCGCCAGCGTATCGACGCGCGCTTCGAGGCGATGATGGCCGCCGGCGCGCTGGAGGAGGTCCGTGCCCTCGCCGCGCGCAACCTCGCGCCCGACCGCACGGTTCTCAAGGCCCACGGCGCGCCGGCCCTGACGCGCTACCTGAAAGGCGAGATGTCCCGCGCCGAAGCCATCGCCGAGGGCCAGAGCGACACCCGCCGCTATGCCAAAAGGCAGGCCACCTTCTTCCGCCACCAGATGCCCGACTGGGTGCGCGCATCGCCGGAAGCGGCGCTGGGGGTGGTGATGGGGATGCTGGCGGAGGGAAGATGGGGTGAGCCGGAGCGCTGATCCCTTGATGGAGAGGAGCCGGAGGACGGTGCCGACGGCATTCATCACGTGGGACGGCCGGGAACAGCTCCTCAGACATCCACCCTAACGGAACGACGTGGATGGCCGGGACCAGCCCGGCCATGACGGTCGGACAAATGACTTTTGCCGTCGTGCTCAGGCTTGACCGGAGCCCCCAGCCGCCATTTGCGCCGGCTGGAGAAATCGGCCCTCCGGACTAGCCGGAGGGCGACGGTTCAGTACGCGGCTGCGCCGCCCCCCTCACTCCGCCGCGGCGGGCGGCGGGGGGGCGACTTCAGGGGCCGGGGTGTAGATCAGGCCGCCGCCGTCGCGGAACTTCTGGGCCATTTCGGCCATGCCCGCGGAGGCGAGGTTGTCGGCCTGGGCGCGGGCGATGTCGCCGGCTTCCAGCTTCAGCTCCTGCGAGATCTTCATGGAGCAGAACTTCGGCCCGCACATGGAGCAGAAGTGCGCCACCTTGGCCCCCTCGGCGGGGAGCGTCTCGTCGTGGAAGCGCTCGGCCGTCTCCGGGTCGAGCGAGAGCGCGAACTGGTCGCGCCAGCGGAAGGTGAAGCGGGCCCGGGAGAGCGCATCGTCGCGGATGCGCGCGGCCGGGTGGCCCTTGGCGAGATCGGCGGCGTGGGCGGCGATCTTGTAGGAGATGACGCCGGCCTTAACGTCGTCGCGGTCGGGCAGGCCGAGGTGCTCCTTCGGCGTGACGTAGCAGAGCATCGCCGTGCCGAACCAGCCGATCATCGCCGCGCCGATGGCGGAGGAGATGTGGTCGTAGCCGGGGGAGATGTCCGTCACCAGCGGGCCGAGGGTGTAGAACGGCGCCTCGTGGCAGACCTTGAGCTGCTTCTCCACATTCTCGCGGATGAGGTGCAGCGGCACATGGCCGGGGCCCTCGATCATCACCTGGCAATCGTATTTCCAGGCGATCTCGGTGAGCTGGCCGAGCGTTTCCAGCTCGGCGAACTGGGCCGCGTCGTTGGCATCCGCGATGGAGCCGGGGCGCAGGCCGTCGCCGAGGGAGAAGGAGACGTCATACTGGGCGAGGATTTCGCACAGCTCCTCGAAATGCTCGTAGAGGAAGCTCTCCTTGTGATGCGCGAGGCACCACTTGGCCATGATGGAGCCGCCGCGCGAGACGATACCGGTGACGCGGTTGGCGGTGAGTGGCACGAAGGGCAGGCGCACGCCGGCGTGCACCGTCATGTAGTCGACGCCCTGCTCGCACTGCTCGATCACCGTGTCGCGGAACACCTCCCAGGTGAGGTCCTCGGCGACGCCGTTGACCTTCTCCAGCGCCTGATACAGCGGCACGGTGCCGATGGGCACCGGCGAGTTGCGCATGATCCATTCGCGGATGGTGTGGATGTTCTTGCCCGTGGACAGGTCCATCACCGTGTCGGCGCCCCACCGGGTGGCCCACACCAGCTTGTCCACCTCTTCCGCCACGCCCGAGGTCACGGCCGAATTGCCGATGTTGGCGTTGATCTTGACGAGGAAGTTCCGGCCGATGGCCATCGGCTCGGTTTCGGGGTGGTTGATGTTGTTGGGGATGATGGCCCGGCCGCGCGCCACTTCCTGCCGCACGAACTCCGGCGTGATCTCGGCGGGGATCGCCGCGCCGAGGCCCATGGCCTGATGGTGCGGGTGGGCGCCGCCGTTCACCTTGGCGAGGTTTTCGCGGGCGGCGACATATTCCATCTCCGGCGTGATGATGCCGGCGCGGGCATAGGCCATCTGCGTCGGGCGCTTGCCGGGCTTGGCGCGGAGCGGCTTGCGGCCGGAGAGATCGAACTGCGGGAGGGTGGAGGACTGGCCGGCCTTGAGGCCGTCGTCCTCGGGCTTGAAGGCCCGGCCATCCACCTCTTCCACGTCACCGCGCTCGCGAATCCACTGGGCGCGCAGCTGCGGCAGACCCTTGGTGAGGTCGATGACGGCCTGCGGATCGGTATAGGGGCCGGAGGTGTCGTACACCTTCACCGACGGCTCGGACGGATCGGACAGCGTGATCTCGCGCATGGCGACGCGCACGTCCGGCCGGGTGGCGGAGACGAACACCTTGCGCGAATGGGGCAGCGGCCCGGTGGTGACTTTCAGGGAGGACGTCGAGGCTTCGTCCAGCATTGCGGATCTCCGTTCAGCTTGCGCTTTCAACGAGAACCGGGGTGTAGAGCTAGGAGACGGGTGCGGGTCGACGCTGAGCGCCGGAGAGCACAAGTTCCGATCCCTTCGCCGGTATGACCCGGATCAGGTTCGAAGGGTCATCGCGGCGCCGCGGAAGATGACTTCCGCGAACTTGCGATATCTCAGCCCCTTCCGGGGCCCCCCTTGGAACGATGACACTGTGATGTATACGAAAGCCCAATGTCAACGCTGCACTGCAGCGAACGCATAGGTCAAGTCACCGAATTGGGAATGCTGGCGGTATTGGAACGCGGGGCGAAGCCGACTAGACCAGCCCTCCCGCAGCACGCAGGAGCATGGCATATGGGCATCGCTGAAGACGGCACGATCCGCCACGACTGGACCGTCGACGAGATCGCGGCGCTCATGGACCTGCCCCTGCTGGAGCTGGTCGGCCGTGCCAATGCCGTCCACCGCGCCCATCACGACCCCAACGAGGTGCAGCGCGCGAGCCTGCTCTCCATCAAGACCGGCGGCTGCCCGGAGGATTGCGCCTATTGCTCCCAGTCCGCCCGCCATGCGGAGGTAGACCTGACGCGGGAGAAATTCCTCGATCCCGCCTCCGTCGTCGCCCTCGCCGGGGAGGCGCAGGCCAACGGCGCCGAGCGTTTCTGCATGGGCGCCGCCTGGCGGCGGGTGAAGGACGGGCGCGAGTTCGACGCCGTGCTGGAGATGGTGCGCGGCGTGCGCGGCCTCGGCATGGAAGCCTGCGTGACGCTCGGGATGCTGGAGCCGCATCAGGCCCAGCGCCTCGCCGAGGCGGGGCTCACCGCCTACAATCACAATCTCGATACGGGGCCGGACTTCTACGGCGAGATCGTCACCACCCGCACCTATGCCGACCGCATCGACACGCTCACGAGCGTCCGCGCGGCGGGCATCGAACTGTGCTCCGGCGGCATCATCGGCATGGGCGAGACGATGCGTGACCGCGCCGCGATGCTGCAGGTGCTGGCGGGGTTCGATCCGCACCCGGAAAGCGTTCCGGTGAATGCGCTGGTGGCGGTGGAGGGCACGCCCCTCGCCGACCGCCCGTCGGTGGACCCGCTGGAGATCGTGCGCATGGTCGCCACCGCCCGGCTCGTCATGCCCGCCTCGCGGGTGCGGCTCTCGGCGGGACGCGCCGCGCTCAGCCGCGAGGCGCAGATCCTGTGCTTCCTCGCGGGGGCGAATTCGGTGTTCTACGGGGATACGCTGCTAACCACCCCCAATGCCGGCCTCGGCGCGGATGCCGCGCTGTTCGAGGCCATCGGCGGCGTGGGCGGGCGGGGGTAGGCGGAAAGACACAAACGCCCTCTCCCCTTTGGCGGGAGAGGGGTAATCCTCGTTCAGGCCGCGAGTTCTGCCGGGTGCAGGCGCACCCGCTCATGACCGCGCGAATGGGCGCGTTCTTCCTTGCTCGCGCGCTCATCCTTGGTGGGGCGCTGCTGGGCCTTGAGCTGGCGCAGCACCTCGTCGAGCCGGGTGAGGGCATCGCTGGCGGCGTGCTCCTCGCGGCTCGAACCCGCCTCCCAGGCGGCTTCATTGCGGAAGTCCTCGGCCTGGGCTTCCTGCGCCAGATAGGCGCGAACTTCCATCAGCGCGGCCTTGAGGTTGGTTTGGGAGCTCATGTGTCTTGCCCTTGATCGTCAACTTGAGCGTTCAATGCTGGTCTAATACGGCTACGTCGTGGCGAAAAAGGGGGTCTCCAAGGGTCATACGCAGCGGAAATCACTCACTTTTTCGCCATTGATCCCGCCAAGCCACACGTCCCGCAGGGGCAGCGTGGCGTTAGGAAGCGGGCAAGCATGTTCTCTCGCACGTGTGGACGGCCGCCGCCGCCGGCTGGCTGCCTTGCAGCCCGCACGCTAGACTGGGCCGGCGAAAGCCTTATGGCGCTTGATCTTGGCCGGACATACCTAATGGAAGCTTACCACCAGCTCCTGCGCCGCATTCTCGATGAGGGCGTGCGCAAGGACGACCGGACCGGCACCGGCACCCTCTCGGTGTTCGGGCACCAGATGCGATTCGATCTGGGTGCCGGCTTTCCGTTGGTCACCACCAAGAAGCTGCATCTGAAATCCATCGTCCACGAGCTTCTGTGGTTCCTCGCCGGCGACACCAACATCCGCTACCTGAAGGACAACGGCGTCTCCATCTGGGACGAGTGGGCGGATGCCAAGGGCGATCTCGGTCCGGTCTATGGCCACCAGTGGCGTTCCTGGCCGACGCCCGAGGGCGGCGTGATCGACCAGATCGCGCAGGTGGTCTCCGACATCCGCCGCAACCCCGATTCGCGCCGCCTCATCGTCACCGCCTGGAATCCGGCGGATGTGGCGAAGATGGCGCTGCCCCCCTGCCACTGCCTGTTCCAGTTCTACGTGCTGGAGGGCAAGCTTTCCTGCCAGCTCTACCAGCGCTCGGCGGACGTGTTCCTCGGCGTCCCGTTCAATATCGCTTCCTATGCGCTGCTCACCCACATGGTGGCGCAGGTGACGGGGCTGGGCGTCGGCGATTTCGTCCATACGCTGGGCGACGCGCACCTCTATGTGAACCACCTCGATCAGGCCCGCGAGCAGCTCTCCCGCACCCCGCGCGCCCTCCCCTCTTTGCGGCTGAACCCGGCGGTGACGGACATCTTCGCCTTCCGCTACGAGGACATCGAGATCGTGAATTACGACCCCCACCCGGCCATCAAGGCCCCGGTGGCGGTGTAGCCGCCCGCAGCCATCCGGCCAGCCATGATCGAGACGCTGTTCCTGCCCGGCGCAACGGGAGACGCCGCGTTCTGGCGGCCCGTCGCAGCGCGGGCCGAATGGGACGGCTCGTTCTTCTCCTGGCCCGGACTGGGCAGCCAGCCGGCCCGCGCCGACGTGAACAGCATCGACGATCTCGTCGGGCTGGTCGCGGACCGGATGCGCCAGCCCGTGGCCATCGTCGCCCAGTCCATGGGCGGGTACATCGCACTGAAGCTGGCGCTCGCCTTCCCCCACCTCGTCCGCACACTCGTTCTCTGCGTGACGTCCGGCGGCGTCCCGGTGGCCGACCTCGGCGGGGAAGACTGGCGGCCGGACTATTTCGGCGCCTTCCCAAACACGGCGCGGTGGATCGCCGATCCGGTGGAGGATCTGTCGCACCGTCTGTCGACGGTCCACGCGCCGACGCTGCTGCTGTGGGGCGACGCCGATCCCATCAGCCCGGTCGCGGTCGGGGAAAGGCTGGCGCGCCTGCTGCCCGCTTCCCGCCTGTGCATCGTGCCGGGGGCGGGACATGATCTGGCGCAGACCCACGCTGCGAAAGCAGCGGACGAGATCCGGCGTCATCTGATCGCGACTTCGTAAGCCCGCGGGACCGGGCGGGGGCATCTTCGGGCTTGTCCGGGTGCCGGCTTCGTCCTTAGCTCGAACGCGGGCGTGGACTTCCCATTGGACCTTCCCTTGCGTGAGACCGTGCCCGCGGTTGGACTCAATGAGGTGCTAGCAGCCTCGATCGCGGCAGGGCCTTGCGCCTGTGGCGGCACCAACAGGGAGGAAGCCATGGCCGGAACGGGTGATCTTCTGGGACAGCTCATCGGAGCGGCGCTCGGCTCGGGCAGCGTGCGCGGGGGCGGCGCCCCGCAGAGCGGGGGCGGGCTGCCGGGCGGGCTCGGCGACATTCTGGGACAGGTGCTCGGCGGCGGCCAGCGGAGCAGCTCGGGCGGAGCACCCTCCGGTCTGCCGGGAGGCCTCGGCGACATTCTCGGCCAGGTGCTCGGCGGCGGCGGTCCACGCGGCGGCGGCGCTTCGGGGCTGCCCGGCGGCCTCGGCGATATCCTGGGGCAAGTGCTGGGTGGCGGCCGCGCGGCGCCTCAGGGCGGCCCCTCCGGCGGCGCATCAGCCGGCCCCACGGGCGGGCTGGAGGACATACTCGGCCAGATCCTGGGCGGCGGCGGCGCGGGCCGCCCCTCTGGCGGTTCGACGCAAGGTGGGGGTGTTTCCGGCGGCGCGGGCGGCGATCTCGGCGATTTCGCCTCAGACGCCCTCGGCCGCGGCGGCTCCAACCCGGCCGGCGGCTATCCCCAGCCGGAGCCGCAGCAGGCCCCGCCCGACTATCGCCAGCCGCAGCCCTCGCCCCAGCCCGGCCACCAGCCCTCCGCCTCGGGCGGCAGCGACCTGATGCGATATGGCGGCCTCGCCATCATCGGCATGCTGGCGTGGAAGGCCTACCGCAAGTGGCAGGCCGGCGCCGGCGGACGCTCGGCCTTCTCCTCCGGTGAACCGGACGCCGCCTTCTCCCCCGCCGCCGCGCCGGGCGGCCCGGAAGCCTTCTCCGGCGTGCTGCTCTCGGCCATGGCCGCCGCCGCGCAGGCGGACGGGCAGATCGACGAGGAGGAGGTCTCGCGCATCGGCGGCGGTCTGGAGCGCATGGGTTCCGCCTCTCCCCAGCGCGATGCGCTCATCGCCATCCTCACCACCCCGGTCGATCCCAACGAGGTGGTCGCCGCCGCCACGACGCCCGAGGCGGCGCTGCAGATCTACGCGGCCTCGGCCCTCGCCATCCGGCCGGACAACGACGCAGAGCACGCCTATCTGGACTGGCTCGCGGGTTCGCTCGGCATCGATTCCGGCCTGAAGGCGCAGATCGACGGCGAACTGAACGCCTGAGAGAGTCCGCCTCGCTCAAGCGCCGCGCGGAGTCGCTGTTTGGATACGCTCAGGCGCCGCGCGGGCTTGAGTGCTCACGCCATCGTGCAGACCATGGCCGTAACGCCGCCGCAGAGGGCGGCGTAAGGGGAAGCAGGCGCCGGGCGGGCGCCTGCACAGCATTGCCGGAAAGGTCCCGATGCCCCTGTTTCACGAGCGGTCCGGCCGTTTCAGCCCCGAGAAGACCCTGTTTCTCGTCTCCAGCATCCTGCCGGCAGTGTGGCTCGTGGGCCTTGCCGCCAACGACCAGCTCGGCGCGCGGCCGTGGACGGAGGCCATCCATTTCACCGGCCTGTGGGCCATCCGCTTCCTCGCGGTCACGCTGGCGGTGACGCCGCTGCGGCGGCTGTTCAACCTGCCGAAGCTCTATTTCGGCCGGCGCATCTTCGGCCTCGCGGCGCTCGGCTATGCGGCGCTGCATCTCACGCTCTACATCATCGACCAGGGCTTCGGCCGCGCGCTGAGCGAGATCGTGCTGCGCATCTATCTCACCATCGGCGCGGTGGCGGTGGCGCTGCTGGTGGCGCTGGGCGCCACCTCCACCGACGGCGCCATCCGGCGGCTCGGCGCGACGCGCTGGAACAGGCTGCACATGGCCGTCTACGCCATCGCCGTGCTGGGCACGGTGCATTTCTTCATGCAGTCGAAGCTCGATGTCACTGAGCCGGTGCTGATGGCCGGCCTCTTCCTGCTGCTTTTCGCCTTCCGCATCGCCGGGCGCGGCGGCAAGGCCGTGACGCCCCTCGCCATGGCGGGGCTCTCGGTGGCCGGGGCGGCCCTCACGGCGGGCGTCGAAATGCTCTGGTATGCGCTGGCCACGCGGGTGGACCCGTTTCTGGTGCTGGACGCGAACTTCACCCTCGACCTCGGCCCGCGTCCCGCCGTGTGGGTGCTGGTGATCGGCCTCGCGGTGGCAGTCCTCGCCGCCATCAACCCGCCCGCCCCCCGCCC
>JAYSCE010000136.1:0-9346 GCA_041915035.1 Xanthobacter sp. | reverse complement strand
CTCGGGCTCCTACAACATCTCCACCTGCGCCAGCTTCATCGTCGCCGGAGCCGGCGTGCCGGTGGCGAAGCACGGCAATAGGGCGCTTTCCTCCAAGTCCGGCGCGGCGGACGTGCTCTCCGCACTCGGCGTGCGGCTGGATCTGGATCCGGCGGGGATTTCGCGCTGCATCGGTGAGGCCGGCATCGGCTTCATGTTCGCCCCCTCCCACCATCCGGCCATGAAGCATGTGGGCCCGACACGGGTGGAGATGGGCACGCGCACCATCTTCAATTTGCTCGGTCCGCTCTCCAATCCCGCCGGCGTGAAGCGGCAGATGGTGGGCGTGTTCGCCAAATCCTGGATCGTGCCTTTGGCCGAGGTGCTGAAGGCGCTAGGCTCGGAGAAGGCGTTCGTGGTCCACGGCTCGGACGGGCTGGACGAGATCACCATCTCCGGCGGCACCGATATCGCTGTGCTGGAAGACGGCCGCATCCACACCTTCACCCTCAACCCCGAGGATGTGGGCCTCGCCCGCGCCCCGGCCGAGGCGCTGAAGGGGGGCGATGCCGCCCACAATGCCGAAGCCCTGCGGGCCGTGCTAGACGGCGCCCCCGGCGCCTATCGCGACGTGGCCGTGCTGAACGCGGCCGCCGCGCTGGTGGTGGCCGGCCGCGCCAAGGATTTGACCGCCGGCGTCGCCATGGCGCAGACCAGTCTCGACACCGGCTCCGCCCGGGCGCGGCTGGAACGGCTCGTCACCCTCTCCGCCTCTCTCGCCCCGGAGGCCGCGCAATGAGCGACATCCTCACCAAGATCGAGGCCTACAAGCGCGAGGAAATCGCCGCGGCCAAGAAGGCCCGCCCGCTCGCCGAGATCGAGGCCGCCGCCCGCTGCGCGCCGCGCGTGCGCCCCTTCGCCGGGGCCATCGAGCAGAGCCTCTCGGAAGGCCGCACCGCGCTGATCGCCGAGATCAAGAAGGCGAGCCCGTCCAAGGGCCTGATCCGCGCGGACTTCGACCCGCCGTCGCTTGCCCGCGCCTACCAGCGCGGCGGCGCCACCTGCCTCTCGGTGCTCACGGACACGCCCTCCTTCCAGGGCGCGCCGGACTACCTGAAAGCCGCCCGCACGGCGGTGAGCCTGCCCGTGCTGCGCAAGGATTTCATGTACGACACCTATCAGGTGGCGGAAGCCCGCGCCGGGGGGGCGGACTGCATCCTCATCATCATGGCCGGGGTGGACGACGCCCTCGCCCGCGACCTTGCCGACGCGGCCGCCGCCTACGGCATGGACGCCATCGTGGAAGTCCATGACGACGCCGAGCTGGATCGCGCGCTGGCGCTGCCCTGCCGGCTCATCGGCATCAACAACCGCAATTTGCGCACCTTCGAGACCAGGCTGGAAACCTCCGAGCGCCTCGCGCCCCGCGTGCCGAAGGACCGCATCGTCATCGGCGAGAGCGGCATCTTCACGCCGGCCGACGTGGCCCGGCTGGCGCAGGTGGGCATCGGCACCATCCTGGTGGGCGAGAGCCTGATGCGGCAGGAGGATGTCGCATCCGCCACGTGTCAGCTCCTCGCCACATAGACTTGCCGTATACGTGAAGTTGCGCCTTAATACGTGAGGCGGCCCGACAAGAGGCCGCATGCGCTGGCCCCCGCGCGGGCCGGTGCCTCACGGGAGGAAGAGCTTCATGAGGACGGTTCTTTGCGTGGCGTTTGCCGCCGCCAGCCTGATCGCCACGCCTGTCTTCGCCGCGGACCCAACCGGCCTGTGGCAGACGCCCACCCGCAGCGGGCAGGTGGAAATCTCCAAGTGCGGCGCGAGCCTCTGCGGCCGCCTCGTCTCCTCGGAAGGCCTGAAGGCCGATCCGGCGCTGAAGGACGTGAACAATTCCAACGCCAGCCTGCGCAGCCGGGCGCTGAAGGGCCTCACCATCCTCACCGGCTTCTCCGGCGGCCCGCAGGAATGGACCGGCGGCAGCATCTACAATGCCGAGGACGGCAAGACCTATTCCGGCACCATCACCATGGACGGCGACAACACGCTGAAGCTGCGCGGCTGCGTGGTGGTGCCGCTGTGCAAGACGCAGGTCTGGACCCGCCTGCGCTGAGCGCCATCGACGCCGGCAACACTGCCTTTCCGCCGCCCTGTTCCTGCGGCGGTGGACAGGCGCCGCCGCGGACGCCATCTTCCCGACCGCACATCGATTCCGGGAAGACCGCGACGGCCATGGCCAGCCTGACCCATCTCGACGAACAGGGCGCCGCCCGCATGGTGGACGTGTCCGACAAGGACGCGACCACCCGCGAGGCGCTGGCCGAAGGCCGGGTGGCCATGGCGCAGGAGACGCTGGATCTCATCCTCTCCGGCAACGCCAAGAAGGGCGACGTGCTGGGCGTGGCGCGCATCGCCGGCATCATGGCCGCCAAGCGCACCCACGAACTTATTCCCCTCTGCCATCCGCTGATGCTGACCAAGGTGGAGGTGGAGGTGGTGCCAGACCCCTCTTTGCCCGGCCTTCATGTCACGGCCCGCGCCAAGGTGACGGGCCAGACCGGCGTGGAGATGGAGGCGCTGACCGCCGTCTCCGTGGCCTGTCTCACCATCTACGACATGGCCAAGGCCGCCGACCGCGGTATGCGGATCGAAGGCATTCGCCTGCTGGAGAAATCCGGCGGCCGCAGCGGCCATTTCCGCGCCGACGCCGGCGAAGCCTGAGCCGGCCCGCCACCGTGACCAGACCTGCGATCAGGCAAAGTGAGGGAGCCGCGCCATGGCGCTCATGACCGTCGAGGAGGCCACCGCGCTCATCACCTCCGGCGTCGTCGCGCTCGGCGTCGAGGAGGTGCCGGTGCAGGCGGCAGCCGGTCGCGTGCTGGCGCGCGATCTGGCCGCACGCCGCACCCAGCCGCCAGCCGACATGTCGGCCATGGATGGCTATGCCGTGCGCGGCACCGACATTGCCGAGACGCCCGCCCGCCTCACCGTCATCGGCGAATCCGCCGCCGGCCGGCCCTTTGCCGGGACGGTGGGCGCCGGACAGGCCGTGCGCATCTTCACCGGCGCCGTCGTGCCGGAGGGCGCTGACACGGTGGTGATTCAGGAAAACGTCACCCGCGAGGGTGACACCATCACCACCACGGCGCCGACCGCCGCGCTCCGCAACGTGCGCAAGCGCGGCTGCGATTTTTCTGAAAGCGCACCCGGCCTGTTCGCCGGCCGGCGCCTGACCGGCCGCGACATCATGCTCGCCGCCGCCATGGACCACGCGACGGTGCCGGTCGCGCGCCGCCCGCGCGTCGCCTTGCTGCAGACCGGCGACGAACTGGTGCTGCCGGGTCAGGGCACCGGCAACGACAGCGAGATCGTCGTCTCCAACGCCTTCGGTCTTGCGGAACTCGCCCGCCGCGCGGGTGCCGATGTAACCGACCTCGGCCTCATCAAGGACGACCTCGCGGCCATCCGCGCCGTGGTGGCACGCGCGCTTTCCGGCGAATTCGATCTCGTGGTCTCCTCAGGCGGCGCCTCCGTGGGCGATCATGACCTGATGGCCCCGGCACTGAAGGCCGAGGGGGTGGACCTCTCCGTGCACAAGATCGCGCTGCGCCCCGGAAAGCCGCTGATGTTCGGCCATCGCGGCGACGTGCGGGTGCTGGGGCTGCCGGGCAACCCGGTGTCCTCCCACGTCTGCGGGATGGTCTATCTCGTCCCCCTCATCCGCGCTCTGCAGGGTGATTCCCGGCCCGGCCCCGAGACCGTCCCGGCGCGCCTCGCGGCCGACCTGCCGCCCAACGATGTACGGCGGGATTTCATGCGCGCGACACTCGACCGCCGGGCGGATGGCTCAATCCACGCCATCCCGTGCGCCTCGCAGGACAGCGCCATGCTGAGCATTCTGTCCGCCGCCGACTGCCTTCTGGTGCGCCCGCCCTTCGCGCCTGCAGGGCGTGTCGGCGACCCCTGCGAGATTATTCCCTTCGACGATTGAGCGCTTAACGGAGCCTTCACCACTTGCGGAACACAAAAGGAACAGATAAAGACTGTTCATGATTTGTTTCGCGGCGCGCCGGGCTGGATGCGCCTGAAATCGGGACCCGGCGAACATGCTGGTTCCGGGATAGTGCGTGCAAGGAACGGGGCCAGGGAATGCTCACTCGGAAGCAATACGACCTTCTGCGCTTCATCCATGAGCGGCTCAAGGAAACCGGCGTTCCCCCCTCCTTCGACGAGATGAAGGAAGCGCTGGACCTGCGCTCCAAGTCCGGCATCCATCGTCTTATCACCGCTTTGGAAGAGCGCGGCTTCATCCGCCGCCTGCCCAACCGCGCCCGCGCGCTGGAAGTGGTGCGCCTGCCCGACAGCGTGGCGCCGGGCCTCGCCTCCGCCCGGTCCGCAGGGCGCGGCTTTTCCCCGTCGGTCATCGAGGGCAGCCTCGGCAAGGTCCGTCCGGTGCCGGAGGACGACGAGGCGGGCCAGGTGGTCTCGGTGCCGGTCATGGGCCACATCGCCGCCGGCACGCCCATCTCCGCCATTCAGAGCCGCAGCCACACGCTGAATATCCCGCCCGAGATGCTGGGCAGCGGCGAACACTTCGCCCTTGAGGTCCGCGGCGACAGCATGATCGAGGCCGGCATTCTCGACGGCGACACGGTGCTGATCCGCAAATGCGACAGCGCCGACACCGGCGACATCATCGTCGCGCTGGTGGATGACGAGGAAGCCACCCTCAAGCGCCTGCGCAAGAAGGGCGCCTCCATCGCGCTGGAGGCCGCCAACCCGGCCTATGAGACGCGCATCTTCGGGCCCGACCGCGTGCGCATCCAGGGCCGGCTCATCGGCCTCATGCGCCGCTATTGATCCTTATTTCTCCTGCGGGAGATCCGGAACGGGGTGAGGGGCGCGGCGGTCCACGCTCAACGGGCGCCTGCGCTTTTCATAAGGCGTTGCCCTTCACCCCGACGCCTCGTGCGGTCCTCCGCATCACGGCTCAGTCGCATCCGCCTGCGGGTCGCCGGTTTCGGCGCTGGTGGGTTCGGATGCGGGCTCCGGCGGCAGCGGCGCCATCCATGGACGGGCTACGCCAGCCTTCCGGCTGGGTTCCGCGACGAGCGCGCCATCGCGCAGGGTGAAGGCGAGCGTCCCGGTGCGCGCGAGCTTGTCCGGCGTCCGCACGTCGGCCGGGCAGGCGCGGGGCGGCGGATCGCGGGTGACGACCATGCGGGCGTTCAGGCAGTCCGCCTCAAGGCTTTCGGCACGTCGCGAAATGGCGATGCTGCCGCCGCCGGGCAGCGGCGCGGTGCAGCCGAGCGGATCGCAGGTGAATCCGGCGGCGAGGTCCTTCGTTCCGGCCGTGCGGCGGTCGCCCTCCCGCGTCAGCCACTGCTCCACCACGAGTTTCTGGCCCGAGGCGCCGAGCACGGAGAGCCGGCCATCGGGCATCCGCACCGCTACCGTCTGGGCATCGGGCGCTATGAGGAGGTCCGGCTTGAGGGGCTCGCCCGCCACCAGCGCGGCAAGGCCAAACGGCACTATCGCCGCCAGGGTGAGGACGCCGCGCAGCAGGCAGACGGCCAGCAGCGCGAGCGAGAGCCACAGCAGCGTCCCGGTCCCGATGAAGGCGGCACGGATGTCGGCGCCCGGCAATGTGCCCACCCAGTCGGACACCGCCGTCATGATCTCGATGCCACGTCCCATCACCGGCCAGGCGAGATGGTCCCATCCGAATGGCATCAGCAAAACGCCCGCGAGGCCTGCCGGCATCACCAGGAAGGACACCGCCGGCATGGCGGCGAGGTTGGCGAGAAGCCCGTAGGGCGCGACCCGCTGGAAATGGAAGATGCCATAGGGCGCCGTCGCCAGCCCCGCCACCAGCGAGGTCAACGCCGTGCCCGCCACCAGCACAGCCACCCACGAAACCACCGCCCCGGCGATCCCGTCCGGCCGGGGGATCGCCCGCAGCGGCTGGAGCCGCTCATAGGCGGCGACGAGGGCGAGGGTGGCAGCAAACGACATCTGCGTGCCAGGATCGAGCGCCGCCTCCGGCGTCAGTGCGAGCACCACGACCGCCGCGACGCCCACCGAGCGCAGCGACAGGGACGGCCGCCCCACCATCACGCCGGCCAGCACCAGCCCCGTCATGACGAAGGAGCGCTGCGCCGGCACGTCATTGCCCGACAGCACGAGGTAGAAGGCGCTACCAGAAAGCGCGATCAGCGCCGCGATGGACTTGATGGGCAACGACACTGCCAGCCCCGGCACCAGCGCCAGCACGCCCCGCGCCAGCGCGAACAGGGTGCCCGCCACCAGCGCCATGTGCAGGCCGGAGATGGAGAGGATGTGCGACAGGCCGGAGACCCGCATGCTCTCCTCCACCGATCGCGGAATGCCCGAGCGGTCGCCCGCCACCAGCGCCACCGCCACCTCCGCCGGCACGCCTGAGAGCGAGGCGCGGATCCGGTCCGACAGGCTCTGGCGCACCCCGTCCAGCCCCATGGCGAGGCGCACGGACACGGGAGGATCGCGCGCGGGGGCCGCCTTCGGCCGGCCGAGCCCGTAGCCGATGGCGCCGATGCCCTGAAACCAGGGCGCGCGGCCGAAATCGTGTGCGCCGGGCATGGCGGGGCCGGAGGGCGGCAGCAATTGCGCCAGCTGCGTCACATGGCTGCCCACCGGCGGCGCCCATCCCTTGCGCAGCGAGAGCCGCACCAGCGCCGGGGCGTTGGCGAGCCCGCGCACGGCATCTCCATCAAGCCGCAGCAGGATGCGGTCGCCGGTGGTCCGCCGCTCGACCCGCTCGATGAAGCCGGACAGGCGCACCGGGGTCTTTGGCGGCACGATCATCTCGTGAGCGATAAGCGCGGTGCGCACCCCGCCCGCCGCAAATCCGGCTGCGGTAGCGAGGAGCACGGCGGCGATGCCGAACACCACGGGCCGCGCCCGCGCAGCCAAGGCCGCCGCCGCGAATACGGCCACCAGGACGAGGCTGGCGACGAGCGACGGCTCGGTGGACGCGCCGAAGTAGAGCAGGATGCCGGCGGTGAAGGCGGCCGGCAGCCACAGGATCAACCGCCCGGACGCGGCCTCGGCCGCCACGTCGTGGGCGATGCGGGCCTTCAGCGCGTCGGCGAGGCGGACAAGCCCGCGCGTGGAGATCGCCGGGAGGGCACCGGCCGCCCCCCGCCCCCCTGCCCGCGCCCTGCTCGAGGCCCGCTCGTCCATCCCCGCCCGCCGAGGGGCCGGTCCGGGCTCCGCGCCCGCCCCGTGTTCCTTGTGCCCCGCCTCTATGCTACACGGGCGCCTCCCGCGCGCCATGTGGTTCGGTTTGCGTTCCGCAGGGCTGCCGCACGCGCGTTTCCCGTCCAAGCGGACCCAAGCCCGCCGAGCCCCGCCCGATGTCGCAGATCGTCACCCGCTTCGCCCCCTCGCCCACCGGCTTCCTGCATATCGGCGGAGCGCGCACGGCGCTGTTCAATTGGCTCTATGCCCGCCACACCGGCGGCAAGATGCTGCTGCGCATCGAGGATACGGACCGCCAGCGCTCGACGAAGGAGGCCATCGACGCCATCCTCGAAGGCCTTTCCTGGCTTGGCATCGATTGGGACGGCGATCCCATCTACCAGTTCGCCCGCGCCGAGCGGCATCAGGCCGCGGTGGCGGAGATGCTGGCGAAGGGCAATGCCTATCGCTGCTATGCCACGCCCCAGGAGCTGGACGAGATGCGCGAGCTGGCGCGCAAGGAGGGCCGCCCGCCGCGCTATGACGGCCGCTGGCGCGACCGCGATCCCTCCGAGGCGCCGGCCGACCGCGCCCCCGTCATCCGCCTGCGCGCGCCGCAGGAGGGCGAGACGGTGATCGACGACATGGTGCAGGGCACCGTGACCTTCCCCAACAAGGACCTCGACGACCTCGTGCTCCTGCGTTCGGACGGCACGCCCACCTACATGCTGGCCGTGGTGGTGGACGACCACGACATGGGCGTCACCCACATCATCCGCGGCGACGACCACCTCACCAACGCCGCCCGCCAGACGCAGATCTACCGCGCGCTGGGCTGGGACGTGCCGCGCATGGCGCACATCCCGCTGATCCACGGGCCGGACGGCGCCAAGCTCTCCAAGCGCCACGGCGCGCTCGGCGTCGATGCCTATCGCGACATGGGCTATCTGCCGGCGGCGCTGCGCAATTATCTGGTGCGCCTCGGCTGGAGCCATGGCGACCAGGAGGTGTTCTCCACCGACGAGATGGTCGAGTTCTTCGATCTCGACAAGGTGGGCCGCTCGGCCGCGCGCTTCGACTTCGCCAAGCTCGAAAGCCTCAATGGCCACTACATGCGCGCCTCCAGCGATGCCGAGCTGCTGGCCGCCATCGACGCGCTGCTGCCCCACCTGCCGGACGCGGAGCACCGCCTGCCGCGCATGACGGACACCCGCCGTGCCCAGCTCGCCGCCGCCATGCCGGGTCTGAAGGAGCGGGCGAAGACGCTGGTCGAACTGCTCGACAACGCGGAATTCATCTTCGTCGAGCGGCCCATCCCGCTGGACGAGAAGGCGACGACCCTGCTCTCGGCCGAGGGCCGCGCCCATCTCGGCCGCCTCGTGCCGCTGCTCGAGGCCGTGGAGTGGACCGCCGCCGCCACCGAGGCCGTGGTGCGCGGGTATGCGGAGGCGCAAAGCGTCAAGCTCGGTGCCGTGGCCCAGCCGCTGCGCGCCGCGCTCACCGGCAAGTCCACCTCCCCTCCGGTGTTCGACGTGCTCATCGTGCTCGGCCGCGAGGAGAGCCTGGGCCGCCTCAGGGATCAGGCGGCTTGAAGGCGGCCGCCGTCACCGTCGCGCTGGACCTGAAGGGGCTGAAATGCCCCCTGCCCGCTCTGCGCACCCGCAAGGCGTTGGCGCAGGCGGCGGCAGGTACGCGGATCGTCGTCACCTGCACGGACCCCATGGCGGTGATCGACATTCCCCACCTCGCGCACGAGACGGGCGCGGTGCTGGAAAAGCAGGAGGTCGAGGCCGGCCTCCTGACGTTCGTACTGGTGAAGGCTTAGCGTTGCTTCGCCCAGACGCCGCGCGGGCTTAGCGTTGCTTCGCTCAAACGCCGCGCAGGCTTAGCGTTGCTTCGCTCAGTCGCCGCGCGGGCTTGGAGGGCTCACGCCGTCAGCGGCAGTGCCCGCTCCACCAGCCGCACCCAATAGGACGCACCATAGGGAATGGCCGCGTCGGCGAAGTCGTACTGCGGATGGTGCAGGCCGGCCGACGGACCGTTGCCGATGAAGATGTAGGCGCCCGGCTTCTCTTCCAGCATGTAGGCGAAGTCCTCGGCCGCCATCAGCGGCGGCGCGGCGGCATCCACCTCGGAGGCGCCGGCCACC
>JAYSCE010000135.1:6935-9366 GCA_041915035.1 Xanthobacter sp. | reverse complement strand
AAGGCGTGCTCCTCCGTGCCCGGCAAAGCGAAGCACGGGCCGCCGCCACGGCCCGCCGGTGCTGAAACGGGC
Organism: Xanthobacter sp.; assembly: GCA_041915035.1. Classification (GTDB taxonomy): domain Bacteria; phylum Pseudomonadota; class Alphaproteobacteria; order Rhizobiales; family Xanthobacteraceae; genus Xanthobacter. Next base: position 9,294 of record JAYSCE010000135.1, on the reverse strand, counting down.
ATGAGCACGTCCACACCGACGGGATGGGACAGGAACTGGCGTGGCGTCAGTAGCGTATCGGCGGCCGGGTGGTGGTGGGCGAGCAGGAACTGCGCCTGCCCCTGCAGCATCAGGCGCTCGCAGGCCACCATGTGATTGGCCACGAGATGGATGTTGGCGACGAACGGCAGACGGTGCTCCACGGTTCGCAGCCAGCCGGGAAAGAAGGTCAGCGCCAGCGCATTGGTGGCAGCGAATTGCAACTGCTCGATGCTCTCGCTCGCCTGCTCTCGGGCGACGGAGCGGCCGACCGCGAGGCGCCGCAACACATCCTCCGCCGTCTGCCGGAAGCTGTCCCCCGCCGGCGTCAGCTCCACCTTGTGGGTGGTGCGGAAGAAGAGTGGCGTGCCCACCCAGTCCTCCAGCGCGCGGATCCGCCGGCTCAGCGCCGGCTGGGTGATGTTCCGCTCCTCCGCGGCGCGGGAGAAGCTGCCGGAGGCGGACACGGCGAGGAAGTCCTCCAGCCACGCGATCTCCATGAAGCCACCTCCGGTTTCCTGCCATCATCGCGGCGTTGCCGCTGTCATATCCCGGATCGTGATGCGCGGGGCGCATAACGATATAGCCAGCCGGCATTGGATGGGACCCCGCGTCCTTCGGCATGCTCCACGCGACAACCGTCACAAAGGAAGCGAGCATGGCAGGGCCCCGCACGCTGTACGACAAGATCGTGGATGCCCATACGGTGCGGGCGCTCGACGACAAGGGGCGGGTGCTGCTCTATGTGGATCGCACCATCCTCAACGAATACACCAGCCCGCAGGCGTTCACCGGCCTGCGTGAGGCGGGCCGAAAGGTGTGGAACCCAGACGCCGCGCTGATGGTGGTGGACCACGTGAACCCCACGACCCCGCATCGCACGGCGGCGATGCCCGATGCCGGCGCGGCGCGGCAGGCCGCCTATTTCGCGCAGAACGCCAGCGACTTCGGCATCGAGCTGATCGACGTGCTGGACCCCCGCCAGGGCATCGAGCACGTGGTGGCACCCGAGCAGGGGCTCGTGCTGCCGGGCATGGTGGTGGCCGCCGGCGACAGCCACACCACCTCCTATGCCGCGCTCGGCGCGCTCGGCTTCGGCATCGGCACCTCGGATATCGAACACTATCTGGCGACGCAGACGCTGGTCTACCGCCGTCTGAGGACCATGCGCATCACCCTTGATGGCGCGCCGGGTCTCGGCGTCACCGCCAAGGATATGGTGATGGAGGTGATCCGCTGCATCGGCGCCGACGGGGCGGTCGGCCATGCGGTGGAGTTCGACGGACCGGCGCTCTTCGCGCTCTCGGTCGAGGAGCGCATGACGCTCGCCAACATGATCGTGGAGGCCGGTGCGCGCGGCGCGGTCATGGCGCCCGACGATAAGGTGTTCCGCTACATTGAGGGGCGCCCCCGCGCGCCCCGTGGGACGCTGTGGCAGAAGGCGCTGGCCGCGTGGGCCGGCCTTGCCTCCGACCCCGGTGCCCGCTTCGACAGAAGCTTCACCCTCGACGTGAGCGAGGTCGCCCCCATGGTCACCTGGGGCACGAGCCCGGACCAGGCGGTGCCGGTGGCCGGGCGTGTCCCGGCGCCCGAGGCGGAGGGCGATGCCGCCCGGCGGCGCGCGGCCGAGCGCACTCTGGCCTATATAGACCTTCGGCCCGGCACGCCACTCGATGCCATTCCCATCAGCCACGCCTTCATCGGCTCCTGCACCAATGCGCGCATTGAGGACCTGCGCGATGCGGCGCGGGTGCTCGCCGGCCGCGCCGTGGCGCCGGGCGTGCGCGCCATCGTCGTGCCAGGGTCCACCGCCGTGAGGACGCAGGCGGAGGCGGAGGGCGTGGCCGAGATCTTCCGGCAGGCGGGTTTCGAATGGCGGCAATCCGGCTGCTCCATGTGCCTCGCCATGAACGATGACATCCTGGCCCCCGGCGACCGCTGCGCCTCTTCTACCAACCGTAATTTCGAAGGCCGCCAGGGCGCGGGCGCACGCACCCATCTCATGAGCCCCGCCATGGTGGCGGCGGCCGCAGTCACCGGCCGCATCACCGACGTCCGCCGTCTCGCGGCCCCTGCCAGAAAGCCCGAGCCATGCAACCTTTCTTGACCGTGGAAGGCGTCGCCGCGCCGTTTCTCCTGCCCAATGTGGACACGGACGTCATCATGCCGAAGACGTTCCTGAAGGGGATCGACCGCGCCGGCCTCGACCGGGGCGTGTTCAACCTGCTGCGCTTCGGGGCGGACGGCGCGCCAGCGCCGGATTTCATCCTCAACCGGCCGGGATATGAGGCGGCGCGTTTTCTTGTGGTCGGCCCCAATTTCGGCTGCGGCTCCAGCCGTG
>JAYSCE010000135.1:3321-6925 GCA_041915035.1 Xanthobacter sp. | reverse complement strand
GCCGTGAACATGCGGTGTGGGGCCTCTCGCAGCTCGGCATTCGCGCCCTCATCGGCACCTCCTTCGCCGGCATCTTCGACGACAATTGCCGCAACAACGGCCTGCTCACCATCAGCCTCGAACCGGCCGTGGTGGCGCGCATCGCTGCTGTGGCGGCGCAGCCGGGGACCAACCGCCTGCGCATCGATCTGCCCGCCGAACGCATGACGATCGTGGCAACCGGCGAGGAGATCCGGTTCGAGATCGAGCCGCTGCGCAAGGAGGCGCTTCTGCGCGGCCTCGATGCGGTGGGAACGACGCTCGCGGAAGCAGACGCCATCCGCGCGTTCGAGGCCCGCCATCGCGCCGAGAACCCCTGGCTCGCCTGAGCCGTCCCATCCGTCGCCGACTGCCCGACGGGCCACCCGCGTGGCCCGAACGAGAAAACACGCCCATCCCAGGAGGGAACCATGTCTGACGCCATCGCCACCGCCGAAATCCGCGCCCCCGAGGAGGCTCCACCCTTGCGGCGCGGCCTTTCCATCGGCCCGCTACCATGGCCGGTCTATGTGGGCGCCACCCTCGTGAGAGCATTCGCTGTGTGGAGCGGACGCCTGGTCACCATGCCGCCCTCCCCTACTCCGAGGTGCCAGCCTTCATTGTTGCCCTGAGGGCACGGCAGGCTATGGCGGCCCGCGCTTTGGAATTTGCGATCCTGACGGCCGCGAGGTCGGGCGAAGTACTCAGCGCCACCTGGGCGGAGATCGACCTCAAGGCGGCGGTATGGATCGTGCCGGCGACCCGGATGAAAGCCGGGCGCGAGCATCGCGTCCCCCTGTCGGACGCGGCAATAGCCGTCTTGAGGGAGGCCGAGCCCCATCGTCGGGGCGATGACCCGGAGACGGCCTTCGTGTTTCCCGGTCTTCGCCCCATGCGCCCCCTCAGCACCATGGCGATGGAAATGCTCCTGCGGAGGCAGAAGCAAGTGTTCACGGTGCATGGCTTCCGCTCGTCCTTCCGTGACTGGGCTGCGGAGGAGACAAGCTTCCCGCGCGAGATCGCTGAGGCCGCCCTTGCCCATGTGGTCGGCGACGCCACAGAGCGTGCCTACCGACGCGGGGACGCGCTGGAGAAGCGGCGGGACTTGATGACGGCCTGGGCGACCTTCTGCACGACAGAGCCTGCCGAACAGAAGGACGGGGCGAGCAAATCGAAGGCAGCCTTTCGATAATTGATAGTCACACGTCATGGCCCACAACCGATGGGTCCAGCGGTCGCTTTATACGTCAGGGGCCGGCGTGAGAGCTGCCGCGAGAAATGATGGCGCCATCGCTGACACCCTGATCTCCAACGCCCGAAGCGACGGCATTGGCTGCAACGCTAGTTGCGCTCGAAGGCTGGCGCAAGGACCGTTATCCCGACTGGATAACACGGCGACCGTGAAGACGTCCTCCGCCTCCGTTAGGCATTAGAGGTAGGCTGCTCCGCAGGCTGGATCGAAGTAACGTTCCCGGCGACGCTGCCTCTCAGTTATCCCGGAGGGATCGGTGCCGAATCTGGCCCATGAGGGTGTGTGACCAGTTCTGCTCGTCCGAACCCTCCCCAGGTGACCAGCCAGGGCCGGCGCCTGCCAGCTTGACGACCTTGATACCCTGTTCACGGAGACCTCTCCCAAACAAGCTCGAAACGGGATGTCTTCCGGCCGCCCGCCCCAGTCTCCGAGATCATGCCGGCCAATAGATGCGCTTCAGCGGCAGGAGCTGCTGGGTCTCGACGTCCAGTCGATCGTAATTCTGGATCAGCGCCTCCACGAGGTCGTCGATGGTCATCAACGATAGGGGAATGTTGGCGCGTTCGGCCTCATAGAGGGCGTCCTTCGAGAAGCCACCGGTGGACACATAAAGCCCTTTGTCCTGGGGATGGCGACCGCCGAGAAAGCTGCGAATGGCCTGCGATCCGATAGCGCCTTGGCGATGCTTCACCTCGACGACGATGCGCGGCGCCTCAAAACCAAAGCCGTCGGGCGAGGCGACGATGTCCTTGCCGCGATCGGCGCCCGCCGGGGAGACGCGCGTCTTGTAGCCCATGGCGCGCAAGAGGCCGGCGACCAGTTCCTGCATGTCGGACCAGTCCAGCGCGTGGACGCGGTCCTTGGTGAACTCGACGGCCTTCTCCTGGATGTTCTTGAAGACGTCCTCTTCGGCGATCTCCACCGATGCCGCCGCGTCGGTCTTTGCCGGCTGGTGTGATTTCAGGGCCCGGAGCAGGTCGTCGATCACCTCGGGCGAGAGCTGGAACAGTGTCGAGATGGCACCGAGGCTGTTGCGGCTGCGCACGGAGAGCAGATCGCGCGACACTTCGCCCTGCCATGTCACCGCCCGCACGTTGGGGTCTTCGGCATCGATGCCCGGATCCCAGCGATAGTCACCGGCAATTTCGCCGACGAGGTAGACCCGGCGGCCTGGGTCGTAGGTGACGACATGATCGCCGACCCTCATTTCACTGCGGAAGCGGTGCAACTGGCCGGCGGCCATGGCCACCGCCTGCGGCTTCCAGTCCGGCCAGGCGGACGCGACGCGGGCGGCGATCTTTTCACGGGATTTCAGGTCGGCAAGGGGGCCGATCTCGCTCCAGCCGATGGCGATCACGGACCTGTCCTTGAACACGTCGTAAAGGCGCCCGCCGCGCTCGGCGCGCACAACCCAGCCCTGCTTCATGAAGTCACCTGCCCCGATCAGCTGGCGCGATCGTAGGGGGTTCGCGCCGTTGGTTGCAAGGCGGCGGCGGCACGCTCTGGCTTCCATTGGGCGTCTACCGCTTCGCCACCGGCGCCAAGATTCCTTATCGCGGCCGGATGACCCGGGTGACCGTGGTGCCCTTCGACGGCACTTTGGTGGAGGTCGGTTTTCGCAATGGCTTTGTGATCCGCACGCCGCGCGACCTGCCCAAAGATGCGGCCGATGACGTGATCGAGAGCGCGCTCCGCCTCTGGCTGAGGCGCCGCGTGCGCGACGATGCCAAGGCGTTCGTCCAGCGCCACGGTGCGCGCAACGGGCTGAAGCCGAAGGGCGTCCAGATCAAGGATCAGAGGCACATGTGGGGGTCCTGCGGCAAGGACCGCCAGATTCACCTCAACTGGCACCTGATCTTCGCCCCGCGGCCCGTGCTGGAATATGCCGTCGTCCACGAACTCTGCCACCTGCGCCATCGCAACCACGCGCCGGAGTTATGGGGCCTGGTGGGGTCCATGGTGCCGGACTGGGAAACCAGAAAGAGCTGGCTGGATGAGAACGAACACCTGCTGGGTTGGGAGAGAGTTCAGACGGCCTGAGGGGAAACCTCATATGGTTGCGCTTCCGTGATCCCAATGCCGGCCCAAGCCTATCAGCACCCCTTGCCTCCGCAGCCCTTGCCAGGAGCCATGCGCACTTGACGGACGGCAGCCAGCGACTCCGGGCAATGTTACCGATTCGGCAACACCACGTACACCTAAATTGAGCTTGACGGAACAATCAACGGCCTCACTATTACAATATCATCGAAGTGATAATCGATGTCGAAGACAATAATAATTTTGAAATCGGGAGGGTGAAGAGCAGGAATCGGATGCCACGATGAGACCGGC
>JAYSCE010000135.1:0-3311 GCA_041915035.1 Xanthobacter sp. | reverse complement strand
ATCTCCAACTCCCCTATGGGCATCGATATACAAGGCCTCGGGGTCGAATATAGATCCGCTTCGGGGGAGCGCGTTCTTGCGATGCAGGACGTAAGCCTGAATATCGCTGAGAATGAATTCGTCGCCGTTGTTGGTCCGAGCGGTTGCGGCAAAACAACATTGCTCCGCGTCCTCAGCGGCCTCCTGCATCAGACAACCGGCACCATCTTGCGCCATGGACAGCCCTATTCGGGAGACCGGACCAAGGTGGGCGTCGTCTTCCAGGAGGCCCGGCTCCTGCCCTGGCTCACGGTCCTCGGCAATGTGCTCCTGCCCGTCACTGTGCAGGGGCGCGATCGAACGGCCTATCGCGACCGGGCCATGTCTTTGCTTGAACTGGTCGGCCTTGCCGCCTTCGCGCACCGCTATCCCGGAGAGCTTTCGGGCGGCATGCAGCAACGCGTCGCGATATGCCGCGCCCTTGTCCATGAGCCGTCGCTCCTGCTCATGGATGAGCCGTTCGGCGCCCTGGATGCCATGACCCGGGAAACCATGAACCAGGAATTACTGAACATCTGGCAGTCGGCGCCGAAAACCGTTGTATTCATCACTCACTCCATCCCGGAAGCGGTTTTTCTCGCTGATCGCGTGGCTGTATTCACCCCCCGCCCCGGACGAATGCGCGACATCGTCACCGTCGATCTGCCGCGTGATCGCGATCTATCGATCATGGCTCATCCCGGCTTTGTCTCTCTGACCTCGGATCTCAGAGCAATGTTCAATTCCAGCTCGAATTTTTTCTGAGGGCAGGCGATGAGCGTCACCAAGACACTTCCCGCGCCAGCAACGCGTCGTTCCCTGCCGGCGGCCCCTGTCTCAATCATGGCCCGCAAGGCGGCTGGACCGGTCTCGGCCCTGCTGCTGCTCGCCATCTGGAGTTTGATCGTTAGCTATTTCAACATTCCCGAGGTCGTGTTCCCCAATCCGTGGGGCGTGCTGAAGGCCCTGTGGTCGGGCCTGTTCGTCGATGGACTCTTCTGGCGCCACATCCTGGTCACGCTCTACCAGATCCTCGCGGGCTTCGCGATCGGTGCCGGCATAGGGCTTGCGCTCGGCCTCGCCATCGCAGAGCTGCCGCTGGTGAAGGTAATCCTCCACCCTTACGTGATCGCCTTCCAGAACGTGCCCAAGGTCGCGATCGCGCCGCTCTTCGTGATCTGGTTCGGGTTCGGCTCCGGCTCCAAGATCGCCATCGCCGCAACCATCGCCTTTTTTCCGGTGGTCATAAACGTCATCGCCGGGCTGCGCTCCGCGGACGAAAAGAACCTCGAGATGGTCCACATCTTCGGCGGTGGACGCTTGTGGAAGCTGCTTTTGGTTCGCCTGCCGACGGCCCTGCCATTCCTGTTCGCTGGCCTCGACATCGCGATGGTGCTGGCGATAGTCGGTTCCATCGTAGGTGAATTCGTCGGGGCCAAGGAGGGTCTCGGCTATCTTATCATGCAATACAATTTCACCTTGGACATGAATGGCATTTTCGCCGTCCTGCTCATCTACACGATGATCGGATACTTGCTTCACGCTGTTATCGTCACCGCCCAGAAATACAGCATCTGGTGGAACCGTGCCGGCGGCGACCGCACCTTCAACTGACCTGCCCCGGAGAACGACATGACCGAAACCCACGAACGGCGCGGCCTGCGCCGGCGGACGCTGCTGCTCGCCGCCGCCTCTGCCCTTGCCGCCCCGGCAATCGTCCGCGCCCAAACCCGCGAGAAGGTCACCTTCGCGCTGTCCTACGGACCGATCGGCGCCAACTGCAATTATCTCTATCCGGCCTCTTATCTGAAGTTCTGGGAGGCAGAAGGGCTTGATGTCGAGGTCATCACCACGCAGGGCACCGGCCAGGTGCTGCAGCTTCTGACCGCGGGGCGGGCCGATATGGGCACCGCCAATCCCGAGCCCTACATCGCCGCCCGGGTCCAGAACAACCTGCCCGCTATCTCGGTCGGGCTGATGGGCGTGGTGTCCACGTGGGCGATCGGTGTGCTTCCCGACAGCCCGCTAGCCAGCTATGCGGAGCTCAAGGGCAAGTCGGTCGGCGTCACCAGCCTGGCCACCGGCGGCATCTATTTCTTGAAGGCGCGGCTGATCGAGGCCGGACTGAATCCCGACAAGGACGTGACGCTGGTGCCCGTCGGTTTCGGCGCCTCCGCAAACGAAGCCGTCTCCAACCGCAAGGTGGATGCGATGCTCCTATGGCGGAGCGGCTTCGCCACGCTGGAGAACGTCGGCGCCAAGTTCCGCTACCTGCCCCGCGCCCCGTGGGAGGACAATATCTATTCACTGATCAACATGGCGACCAAGACCATGATCGCCGAGCGCCCGCAGACCGTCGCAAAGGTGCTGCGCGGCATCTCGAAGTGCTTCGATTTTTCCGCCGGCAGTCCCGAGGCGGCCGCGATGGTCTTTCAGGACGCTTATCCTTCTGCGGTCTCGCGCAGCCTCGATGCCAAGACCAATTTCGCGAACAACGTGCGCCTCGTCGAAGCCACCAATGCTGACGCTGGCATCGGCTCCCCGAAGTTTCCTGCTCCGCCGAGCCGGGTGTGGCACCAGCAGGCGAACGACGGGTGGAACCGCATCCAGGCCTATCTGGTGCAGACCGGGCTCATAAAGGAGCCCGCCAATCCCGCCCAGCTCTACACCGGCCGCTTCGTGGCGGAGTCCAACGACTACGACAAGGACGCCGTGCTCAAGCAGGCAAAGGCCTACCCGGTGAGGATCCAGCCATGAACGCCTACGATAAGGTCATTCCGGTCGCCGCGCTGCGGGTCCATCAAAGGGAGAAGAGCGAGGCGGAACTGCGCGTGCAGCTCGCGGCCGCCTATCGCATCTTCGCCCATCTCGGCTGGGACTACCTCGTCTTCGGCCACATCACGGTGCGCGTCCCCGGGCCGGAGAAGCATTTCCTCATCAATCCGTTCGGCCTGCGCTACGACGAGGTCACGGCGTCGAACCTCGTCAAGATCGATATCGAGGGTCGTATCATCGGAGAGAGCATCCATCCGGTAAACCCGGCCGGCTTCATCATTCATGGTGCGATCCACGAGGCGCGCGAGGACGCCCATTGCATCATGCACACCCACACCATCGCCGGCATGACCATGGCGGCGAGCGGCATCCCCATCCGCCCCATCGATTTCACCGGCGCCGCCATGCACAACCGCATCGCCTACCACGACTTCGGCGGCGTCCATGCAGACCATTCCGACAAGGCGGCGCTGCTGGAAAGCCTCGGTGACAAGAACTTCCTCGTGCTCAAGAATCAC
>JAYSCE010000134.1:4613-9421 GCA_041915035.1 Xanthobacter sp. | reverse complement strand
TCTCGATCTCCATGGCGATGCGCCCCAGCATGATCTGCACGCTCTCGCGATCCGCCAGACGAATCCCGAACCCCTCGCGCACCGCCGCATAGTCGCGGGCGATGGCCACCGAGCGCATGGCGAGGCCGAGCCAGCGCATGCAGTGGGTGAGCCGCGCCGGGCCGAGGCGGATCTGCGTGACCTTCAGGCCGTCGCCCTCCTTCATCAGCACGTCCTCGGGCGGGATGGTGAGGCCGTCGAACTCCAGCTCGCAATGGCCGCCATGCTCCTCCGGCCCCATGATGGGGATGCGCCGCACGATGCGCCAGCCCGGCGCGTCGCGGTGGAAGGCGAAGGCGGTCAGGCCCTTTCGGGCATCATCGGAGGTGCGGGCGACGATGATGAAGTGCGCCGCCTCCTCCGCGCCTGTGATGAACCACTTGCGGCCATAGATGCGATAGGAGCCGTCCGGCTGCTTCTCCGCGCGGGTGAGCATCATGGAGGGGTCGGAGCCGCCGCCGGGGTGGGGCTCGGTCATGACGAAGGCGGAGCGCACCTCGCCGCGGGCGATGGGGGCGAGCCAGCGGGCCTTCTGGTCGGCGGTGCCCACCTCTTCCAGCACCATCATGTTGCCGTCGTCGGGCGCAGCGGAATTGAACACCACCGGCCCGAAAATGGAGCGGTTCATCTCGGTGTAGCAGACCGCCATGCCCATGCGCCCGACGCCGAGGCCGCCATTCTCCGGCTTGAGCTGGAGGCACCACAGCCCTTCCGCCCGCGCCTTCGCCCGCAGGCGCTCCAGCGGCGCGGCGGCGATGTTCTCATGGGCGTCATAGGAGGCGGGATCGCCTTCGAGCGGGATGATCTCATCCGTGACGAAGGCGGCGATGCGGCGGCGGAGGTCTTCCAGGGCCGGCGAAATGGTGAAGTCCATGGTGCGCCCTCGGGATGCGATGAAAAAACGAGCGAGCGCTCGCTTTTTATATTGGCCACGCGGCGTTTGCAACGGCCGCCGCCTGCGGGCCGGCGGTCGGGCTCGAGGAAGACCGAACCGCGGGTGCGGAGTTACTCCGCCGGTGTCTTGGATGCGGCGGCGCGGGCCTTGGCCTCGGCCTTCTCGGCCGCCGCCTGCTCCTTGCCGGCGATACGCAGGCTCAGTTCGCGGGCACCGAGCAGGGTCAGGGCGAAGGCGAAGGGCACGATGTAGTAGAACAGCCGGAACACCAGCAGCGCGCCCAGAAGCTCAGCCTTGTCGAACTGCGGCAGCGCGACGAGCAGCGCCGCGTCGAACACCCCGAGACCGCCCGGCGCGTGGCTGGCGAAGCCGAGCTGGGTGGCGGTGACGAAGATGACCGCGAGGCTGATGGGGTCGATGTAGGGCGAAGCCGGCATCAGCATGTACATGGCGGCGGCGCACAGGCTGAGGTCGAGGATGCCGATGCCCACCTGCAGCAGGGTGGTGGGGCCGCGCGGCAGCGTGACGAACCAGGTCGAGCGGCCGATGGTGCGCGGCGCCAGCGATACCCAGGTGATGTAGGCCACGAGCGCGCACAGCGCGCCGACGCCGATCAGCCGGTTCACGAAGGGCGGCAGCTGGTCCACTGCGGTGGCCGCCTCGGGATGCAGCGTGATGCCGAGGCCGAGCACGGCGATGTTGCCGAGCCAGAAGGTGAGGCCGGCGACGAAGCAGATCTTCGCCACGTCGATGGCGCCGAGGCCCCAGGCCGAATAGATGCGGTAGCGCACCGAGCCGCCGGTGAAGACGGTGAAGCCCACATTGTGCCCCACCGAATAGGAGCAGAAGCCGGCCAGCGCGGCCGTGCGATAGGGCACATGTCCCTTGCCGATGGTACGCAGGGCGAACCAGTCATAGAAAGTGAGCGTCAGATAGGCGCCGGCCACCAGGAAGAACGCGATGGCGACATCGCGCGGATTCTTCTCGCGCAGGGCGTCGAGAACGTCCGACCATTTGAGGTTGTGCAGCATCCGGTAGAGCACGACCGCCGCGAAGGCGATCACGATCAGGCTCAGGATGAAGCCGAGGCCGTGCAACCCCACGCGTTCCTTGAAGAACGTCGATACTCTCACTGCCAAAGTGCGCGCAGCCATATCGTCACCGTTCCCCCCGCCCGCGACGACGTCGGACGCCCCTGTTGTAGTTTGCTCCCCTGCCCTATGGGGAGCATTTTTTTGCGGCGTCTCGGTCGTGGTCAGGCCGTCTTGGGGTTCGTGATACACTTTAGGCCCTGCCTAAGGCTGGGATCGGACTGGCCGCCGGTGCCGGAGCGGATGCTCAGAGCTTCACCGGATAGCCGATCTCCACCGTCCGGGCGCGCGGCAGGCCGAACCGGTCGACCGAACGCTCGGCATTGCGCGCGAGGAACGCGAAGACGTGGGCGACCACGTCCCTCAGCTTGATGACCTCGTCGGGCGGGATGATCCGCTCGTGGCCGATCACGTAGATCGCCGCATCCGGATCGATGCCCCGCGCGCTCAGCGCCGGACCCAGCACCGACGGCACGTCGATCTGCTGCATGTAGCCGAAGCGCAGATCGACCCGCACGAACCCCTCGTTGAGGGTGGTCACCTTGACCCGGTCCTCCACCGACACCCTGGGGCGGGCGGCGATCCAGACCGAGACGATCACGGCCTTCTCGAACCGGACCTTGAGCAGGTCTGCCATTCGGGAAAGGGCCACGGGCGTCATCGCACCCGCACGAGACAGAAAGATGGCGGTGCGGGGGGCCTCGACATCATTCACCCGATCTTTGCGGGCAACGAAATTGTCCAGAGGCTCCGTGAAGCGCACCTGCTGGGCCACCACAGCTTCCAGGCCACGACGCCAGCTGACCATCACGAAGATGATGACGGCCGCGATGGAAAGCGGTAGCCAACCGCCGTCGTGGATCTTGGTCATGTTGGCGGAGGCGAAGGCGAAATCCACCGTCAGCAGACCGGCGGCCATGGCCCACACCGCGAAGGAGGGCCAACCCCACGCCCGCTTCACCTGGGCAATGAACAGGATGGAGGTCGTCACCATGGCGAACGCCACCGCGATGCCGTAGGCCGACGCCAGCCGGTCGGACGCCTCGAAGCCCAGCACCACGGCGATGCAGGCGATCATCAGAAGCCAGTTCAGCCGCCCCACATAGATGTGCTGCTCGTTGTGCTCGGAGGTGTAGCGGATGCGCATGGGCGGCAGGTAGCCGAGTTCGATGGCCTGCTTCGCCAGCGAGAACACGCCGGTGATGATGGATTGCGAGGCGATCACGGTCGCCGCCGTCGCGAGGAACAGCAGCGGAATATCGAACATGTCGGGGCAGAGGTCGTAGAAGGGATTGCGGACCGCGCTCGGGTCCACCAGCAAGATGGCGCCCTGCCCGAAATAGTTGAGCAGCAGCGCAGGCATGGCCACGAACAGCCAGGCCCGCGCGATCACCGGACGGCCGAAATGGCCAAGGTCCGCATAGAGCGCCTCGCCGCCCGTCACCGCGAGGAAGCAGGCGCCGAGGATGACGCCGGCAAGGCCCGGATGCTGGACCATGAGCATGATGCCATGGCGCGGATCGAGGCCCGCGATCACCTGCGGCGCCTGGAGGATGCCGTAGACGCCGAGCGCCCCGAGCGAACCGAACCACAGCAGCATCACCGGGCCGAAGAAGGAGGCGATGCGCTCGGTGCCCAGGCGCTGGGAGAAGAAGATGGCGAGCAACACCAAGCAAGTGAGTGCCACCACCCAGTGCTCCAGCTCCGGCGCGATGACCTGCAGGCCCTCGATGGCGGAGAGCACCGACATGGCCGGCGTGAGCACGCCGTCACCGATCAGCATGGCGGCGCCGAGCAGGCCGGCTGCAAGCAAGTACCATCTCAGCCCGATGGCGCTGCGATGGAGATCGAGCAGCGTCACGAGGGCGAGAATGCCGCCTTCGCCGTCATTGTCCGCCCTGAGCACAAGGAAGACGTACTTCACCGTGACGGAGAGGATGATGCTCCAGGTGATGAGGGACAGCAGGCCGAGCACGTCGGCGCCGATGAAATTGGTGCCGCCCACCGCCAGCACGCCCTGCTTGAGGGCGTAGAGGGGGCTGGTGCCGATGTCGCCGAAGACGACGCCGAGGGCGCCGATCTCCGCAGCGAACGGCACGGTGCGCGAACGGTCGCGGGAAAAGCTGGTGGACATGAAGGGCGGCTGCCTCTCAGCCGGGCGCGAACGTCAGGGGTGAGCGTGACGAACCGCGGCCGGCGCTCCGGCCGGCGGGGGAATGCGCATCGCAACAGGATGCATCGCGCAGGAAGGCGCCTCGCGAGCGTCGCACGTAACCGTCCAAGGCCAAGCCCCCGCAACCAGCCCCCGCACATGCCCCGCTGCAGGTCTCCGCCCCGGTCTTCCCGAGGCCCGAACCCGCCCCCGCTCCTCGCCGGAAGCCTTCGTCCCGGAGCGCGGTATGCCCCGGATCGACCCGTCCCGACACCCCGCCGCATGGCGATCACGGAACCGGCTTCCCGCGCGTCGCGGGTTCCCAACACCTATCCCCGTTCGCAGGTGAACACAATGCGGTGCCACACGGAGCCCTCGCCGGGGCCAAAACGCAGAACGCCGGCCCGAGGGCCGGCGTTCGCGAACCGCATGGAAAGACGCGCCGCGATCAGTAGCGGTAGTGCTCGGGCTTGAAGGGGCCCTGCTGCGCCACGCCGATATAGGCGGACTGCTGGTCGGTGAGCTTGGTGAGCTTCACGCCGATCTTGTCGAGGTGGAGCGCCGCGACCTTCTCGTCCAGCGTCTTCGGCAGGGTATAGACCTTCTTGTCGTAGTGACCGGGCTTGGTGAA
>JAYSCE010000134.1:0-4603 GCA_041915035.1 Xanthobacter sp. | reverse complement strand
GCGCCAGCGTCTGGTTGGTGAACGACGCCGACATCACGAAGCTCGGATGGCCGGTGGCGTTGCCGAGGTTTACGAGGCGTCCCTCAGACAGGAGGATAATGCGCTTGCCGTCCGAGAACTCGACCTCGTCCACCTGCGGCTTCACATTGTGCCACTTGAAGTTCTTCAGCGCAGCGACCTGGATCTCGCTGTCGAAGTGGCCGATGTTGCACACGATGGCGCGATCCTTCATGGCGCGCATGTGCTCGACCGTGATGACGTCCACGTTGCCGGTGGCGGTGACGAAGATGTCGGCGCGGGGCGCCGCCTCTTCCATGGTGACGACCTCGTAGCCTTCCATCGCCGCCTGCAGGGCGCAGATGGGATCGACTTCGGACACCATCACGCGGCAGCCGGCATTGCGCAGCGAGGCCGCCGAGCCCTTGCCCACGTCGCCGAAGCCCGCGACCATGGCCACCTTGCCGGCCATCATCACGTCGGTGCCGCGGCGGATGCCGTCCACCAGCGATTCACGGCAGCCGTACAGGTTGTCGAACTTCGATTTGGTGACGCTGTCGTTCACGTTGATGGCGGGCCACAGCAGCGTGCCCTTCTTCTGCATCTCGTAGAGACGATGCACGCCCGTGGTGGTCTCTTCCGTCACGCCCTGGATGTTCTTGGCGAGGAGCGAGTACCAGCCCGGCTTGTGCTTCAGGCGGCGCTTGATGGCGGCGAAGAGCACTTCCTCTTCCTCGTTGGTCGCGCCGTCGAGGAAGGCGGTGTCGCCCTCTTCCGCGCGCTTGCCGAGGTGGACGAGCAGCGTCGCGTCGCCGCCGTCATCGAGGATCATGTTGGGGGTGCCGCCGTCCGCCCACTCGAAGATGCGGTGGGTGTATTCCCAGTACTCCTCCAGCGTCTCGCCCTTGATGGCGAAGACGGGGGTGCCGGCGGCGGCGATGGCGGCCGCGGCGTGGTCCTGGGTGGAGTAAATGTTGCACGAGGCCCAGCGCACGTCGGCACCGAGCGCCTTCAGCGTTTCGATGAGCACGCCGGTCTGGATGGTCATGTGCAGCGAGCCGGCGATGCGGGCGCCCTTGAGCGGCTGCGCGGGACCGTATTCGGCGCGGGTGGCCATCAGGCCGGGCATCTCGATTTCGGCGATGTCCAGTTCCTTGCGGCCCCAGTCCGCGAGGTTGATGTCCTTCACCACGTAATCGTTGCTCATGGATCGCTCCGCTTGAGATCGGCTCGGGGCAGCACAGTGCGGGCCGCCAATCGTGGCGCGCCCAATAGCACGGCGGCTCCAACCGGGCAATAAGGATATAAAGAAATGCTTATATGATACCGGCGGGAGAGCGTGCAAAGCGGCGCCGTTCAACGCCCCGCAAGTCGGCGCAGAGTCGAGGCCCAGTCGTCACCCAAGTCGCGGCCCCTTACCGGCGAAGGTAAGGTTGGCGACACGCGCGCTTTGATTCCGACAAAAAATGTGATATACGTGACTTTACAGTCGATTGCTTCCAGCACCAGCCACATCGTGCTCGCAATGTGTTCGCGCACATTCCAGGGCGCATTCTCGGGAACAAAGGGGCGAGAATATTGTGCCGGCCGTTTTCCTGCGGCGCGGCACCAAGGCTGTCTGTACATCGTCTGGCAGAGCGGGGTGGCGGGCGTTCCGGCCGCGACCCATATCCGCAGCTGAAGGTGCGCGCCGTCCCGGGACCGGACCGGCCGGCCGGCGCACCAACAGGTTCGGCCCGTTTTCGCGGGCCGGATCAGGAGTGTCAAGAGCATGTCGGCAAAGAAGAACGCGCAGGCCCGTCTCGGCTTCAAGACGGGCGAGCACATTGTTTACCCGTCCCATGGTGTTGGCCGGATCATGGCCATCGAGGAACAGGAAGTCGCCGGTTTCAAGCTCGAACTCTTCGTGATCTCGTTTGAAAAGGACAAGATGACGCTGCGGGTGCCCCTCGCCAAGATCGCCAGCGTCGGCATGCGCAAGCTTTCCGAGACCAACATCGTCGAGAAGTCGCTCGAGACCCTGCAGGGCCGCGCCCGCGTCAAGCGCACCATGTGGAGCCGCCGCGCGCAGGAATACGAAGCGAAGATCAATTCCGGCGACCTCGTCGCCATTTCCGAGGTGGTGCGCGATCTGTACCGCTCCGAGGCCCAGCCCGAGCAGTCCTATTCCGAGCGCCAGCTCTATGAGGCCGCCCTCGACCGCATGGCCCGCGAGCTGTCGGCGGTGCAGAACATCACCGAGACCGAGTCGGTGAAGCTCATCGAGCAGAACCTCCTCAAGGGTCCGCGCCGCGGCGCCGCCAAGGTGGCGGACGAGGCCGACCTCGACCAGGACATGGAAGCCGAAGAGGCCGCCTGAGCCTGCGGATCACGTTTTACACGGCGAGCGACAGGAACCCGGCCTCAAGCCGGGTTCTTTTTTTGGAATGACGCGCCCGGCCTCAAGCCCGTTTTCGTGCGCACCGGCCGGAAGGGGTGGCGTCAGCACCCCATTCCCTCTCCCTTCCGGATCAAGTTTTCGCGCGGCCGTCGCCGCGGGGTGTACGTGCCCTACCAGCCCGCTATGATGGCAGCGCTGAGCAGGCGGGGGCGCCGGCATGGAGACGTCTCATGCTCCCCCAGAGTCCGGTCCCCAAAGCCCGCGATCGGCACCATCCAACCAAGACCAAGAACGCCCCGCCGGGGTCCGGCGTGCCTGCGTTTGCAGGCGCGGGCCGGGCTGCGCGCGCGGCACCAGGCAAGGAGGTCAGCTTGACGCCAAGACCCAGCAGCGGCGCGATCTGCGCCGGGCTGTGACCCACGCGGCGCCTCGGCCCCACCGCCGGCGCAGCCGAAGCTCCCCGGCTGTCGTCTTCCCCGGACGGCAGCCGGATCCATTCTCGGCAGGCCTTACGTCATCCCCTCGCTGCGCCGTCAGCGCGGTTCCAGCGCGATCTCCCACACATGGGGCCAGCACTTGCCCGTCACCAGCAGATGGCCGGTCGCGGTGTCGAAGGCGATGCCGTTCAGCACGTAGGGATAGACCAGCTTCGCCGGATCCGGATTGAGGCCCGAAAGGTCGATCCAGCCGAGCATCTTCCCGTCCGCCGGATCGATGATCGCGATGAAATGGCTCTGCCAGACATTGGCGTAGAGCTTGCCGTCTGCATATTCCAGCTCGTTCAGGAAGCCCAGCGGCGCCACCGCGTCAGAGACGAAGATGGTGCGCACCCGCTCGAAGGTGGCCGGATCGCGGAAGACGATGGAGGACGAGCCGTTGCTGGTGATGAGGTGCGTCCCGTCATGGGTCATCCCCCACCCCTGCTCGGTATAGCGGAAGGCGCCGATCCGCTCGAAGCTCTTGCGGTCATAGATGTAGGCGTGATTGTCCAGATAGGTGAGCTGGTAGATGCGGTCTCCCATCACCGTCACGCCCTCGCCGAAGACGTTGGGGTCCAGCGCCCGCTCCCGCAGCACCCGCCCGGTCGCCAGATCCCACTCGATGAGCCGGGAGCGTCCGTAGAGACCGGTGCCTTCATAGATGGTGCCGCACTCTGGCCCAGCACCCGCTCGCTGGTGAGTTGGACCGGCCCGCGGGTGGGCGGCTCGCCGGCGAACGTCTGCTCCCCCGCAGCCGAAGCGCGGCCGGCAGCCAGCGCCGCAAGGCCGTAACCGGCCATGCCCTTCACCAAAGACCGTCGCCCGATCATTTCCCATCCGACCATTGGCGCGCTCCCATTGTGGTTGTTCGCGGCATGGTCGGCGCCGGCCGTGGCGGGCGTCAAGCTCAAGCCATCAGACGCCCGCCGCCCCGCCGTCCGCACGCGGATCGTGGGCGCCTTCAAGCTGTCCGCCGGGGTGGATCACCACGCCACCGGCATGGCCCATGGTGTCGGAATAGACTTCCGGCAGCACCACCAGCTCGTGACCCACGGACAGCAGGCGATCGACGAGATTGCCGTCGAAGCGCGATTCGAGCTTCAGATTGGTCTCCTGGTCGCCCCAGGTACGGCCCAAGAGCCAGCGCGGCCGGGCAATGGCCTCACCCAAGGGCACGCCGAACAAGGCATGGCGGGTGAACACCGCCGCCTGCGTCTGCGGCTGGCCCTCTCCGCCCATGGTGCCGTAGGCGAGGATGCGCCCGTCGGCGAGTTCTGCGAGGGCCGGGTTGAGGGTGTGGAACGGCCGCCGGCCGGGCAGCAGCGGGTTGAGGGATTTCGGATCGAGCACGAAACTGGAGCCGCGGTTCTGCATCAGCACGCCGGTGGACGGCAGCACGCAGCCCGAGCCGAACTCGAAATAGATGGACTGGATGTAGGACACCGCCAGCCCCGAGGCGTCGGCGGCCCCCATCCAGATGGTATCGCCCGACTTCGCCTCGTGTGGCCAGGCCAGCGCGCGCCCCATGTCGATCTTCGCCGCCCGCTGCGCCAGCGCCTTGGGGTCGAGGAACGAGGCGGGGTCGTGGGGCAGGTGCTCGGGATCGCACACCACCTGCTGGCGCACCAGGAAGGCGCGCTTGGTGGCTTCCACGAGGCCATGGATGTGCTCGAACGTCTCCGCCCGCGCCACCTTGAGCTGGTCGAACAGGCCGAGGATGAGGAGGGAGGCGAGGCCCTGCGTCGGC
>JAYSCE010000133.1:0-9483 GCA_041915035.1 Xanthobacter sp. | reverse complement strand
CGTCGGTTGCAGGCGGCGCTGAGTGTTCCGGTGGCGCTGCCCTCCGGCGCGGTGGCCTATCCGCAGGCCGACATGGGCATCGCGCTCGCGCCGCTCGACGCTCACGAGCCCGACAGCCTGATCCACTGCGCCGAACTCGCCCTCAACCGCGCGAAGCAGGAAGGGCCCGGTGCCTGCTGCTATTTCGCCGCCGACATGAACGACGAGATGGCCGGGCGCCGGACGCTGGAAGGCGACCTGCGGCGCGCCATCGTCTCCGATGAGTTTGTGCTGCTGTTCCAGCCGCGCTGCGACGCGCGCACGCTGGAACTGCTCGGCGTGGAGGCTCTGATCCGCTGGGATCATCCCCAGCTCGGCCGCCTCGCCCCCGACGAGTTCGTGCCCATCGCCGAGAAGAGCGGTCTTGTGATCCCGCTCGGCGAATGGGTGCTGCGCAAGGCCTGCGATACGATCTCCCGCCTGCCCGAGCTGAATGTCTCGGTGAACGTCTCCGTGGTCCAGTTCCGCAATGGGGAACTGGTGGGCACGGTGGAATCTGCGCTCAAGGCCACCCGGCTGCCGGCCCACCGGCTGGAGCTGGAGATCACCGAGAGCGTGCTGATCGAGAATACCGACAAGGCGCTCGACATCCTGGAAGGGCTGAAGAAGCTCGGCGTCCGCCTGTCCATGGACGATTTCGGCACCGGTTATTCCTCCCTCGGCTATCTGCGCACCTTCCCGTTCGACGCCCTCAAGATCGACCGCCGCTTCGTCGGCGACCTCGACCAGAGCAAGGGGGCGCTCGCCATCGTGCAGGCCATCCTCGGCCTCGGCCGCGCGCTGGGCATGCAGGTGGTGGCGGAAGGGGTGGAGACGGAGAGCCAGCTCGCCGTCCTGAAGGCTGATTCCTGCGACGAGGTGCAGGGCTTCTATCTCGGCCGCCCCATGACCGAGGAGGCGCTGCGCGCCTATATCGCCGAGCGCCGGCTGGCGAGCTGAAGCGCTCGCGCTACGCCTTGTTTCGGCGGGTTCAGAGCCAGGGCGCCGGCCGATCCAGCGCGATCAATGCCGCGGGCTCGACCCGCGGGCGCACCACCGCCGCCTCGGGTCCGCGCACCAGCACCTCGGGGATGAGGGCGCGGGTGTTGTAGGTGCCGGACTGTACGGCGCCATAGGCGCCCGCCGTCATCACCGCCAGCAGGTCGCCGGGCTTCACCTCCGGCAAGGGCCGGTCGAGGGCAAGAAAATCGCCGGTCTCGCAGACCGGGCCGACCACGTCGGCCACCGCCACGGCGGCGTCCGCGGCCGGCTCGGCCACCGGCACGATGTCGTGGTGGGCCTCGTAGAGGGTGGGGCGGATCATGTCGTTCATGGCGGCGTCCACCACCACGAAGGTCTTGCCTTCACCCTTCTTCACATAGACCACGCGGGTGACGAGGATGCCGGCATTGGCCACCAGCATCCGTCCCATCTCGAACACCAGCGGCAGCTTGATGTCGCCGAGCGCCCGGCCCACCACCTCGGCATAGGCGGCGGGGGAGGGCGGCACCGGGTCCGACGCGGCATAGGGCACGCCTAGCCCGCCGCCGAGGTCCATGTGGTGCAGCCTGTGGCCGGCGGCCATGAGGTCGCGTGCCAGCTCGGCGAGCAACGTCACCGCATTCTCGAACGGCGCCATGTCGGTGATCTGGCTGCCGATGTGCATGTCCACGCCCGATATGGCGAGGCCGGGCAGGCGGGCGGCGTAATCGTACACGTCCCGGGCGCGGGAAATGGGGATGCCGAACTTGGTGGCCGACTTCCCGGTTGAGATCTTCTTGTGGGTCTTGGCGTCCACGTCCGGATTGACGCGGATGGAGACCGGTGCCGTCACGCCCTTGGACAGGGCGACCTCGGACAGGGCGTCGAGTTCAGGCTCGCTTTCGACATTGAAGCAGAGGATGCCGGCGTCGAGCGCCTGACCCATTTCCTCCCGCGTCTTGCCGACGCCGGAGAAGACGATGCGCTGTCCGGGCACGCCAGCGGCGCGGGCACGCATCAACTCGCCGGCGGAAACGATGTCCGCCCCCGCGCCGAGGCGGGCGAGGGTGGAGATGACCGACTGGTTGGAATTGGCCTTCAGCGCGTAGCACAGCAGCACGTCGCGGTCGGCGAACGCCTCCATGAACACGCGGTAGTGCCGCTCCAGCGTGGCCGTGGAATAGCAATAGAAGGGCGTGCCCACCTCGGCGGCGAGGCGGGTCAGGTCCACGTCCTCGGCATGGAGGCGGCCGTTGCGATAGTCGAAATGGTGCATCGGGGCGGCTTGTCGGGGCTCGTTCTGCGCGCCGGCCGGGGCGGCGCCGTCAGGCGGGCGCCGGGGAGCGAGGGAGGGGTTGCTGTGCGGAAGGCCGGTCAGCGCAGCTTTGCGGCCTGCGGATCAGAGCAGGCCGTCGATAAGGAGCGGCTGGTCGGGACGGTCGATGCCCTTCAGCAGCTTGTCCGAACTGCTGGTGGAGGCCGGCGCCTTCTTCTTTTCCCAGGAGGCGTGCGGCACGGCGCTCTCGTTGAACTCCGCCGCCGTCTTGGGTGGGGTATAGGGAACGGCGCCGTCCGCGGCGGCCGTGGCCGTGGCGGGCTTGGGCGGCGGGGCCGCCGCATGGGCGCCCGGCGGGGGCTCCAACGGACCCTTCACCCCGCACGCCGCGAGGGCGAGGGTGCCGCAAAGGGCCATCAGGGTCGCAAGGGTTCGCATCTTCGTCCGTGCCATTGGCATCAAGGTCGGCGCCACTATAGCCCGCGCTGCGGCAAAGGCGAGCCCCCGGGGCGGCCGGGGGCTGCAGCCGGCCCGCATCAGCTCGCGTCCGGGGCCGCGCCGAGGCGCTTCAACCAACGCCGCGCCTGGGCGCGCACGCGCTGCGGCGCGGTGCCGCCGTAGCTCGTGCGGCTGCGTACGGAACGCACCACGGACAGCACGGAGAAGACGTCGCCGGTGATGCGCTTGTCCACCGCCTGCATGTCCTCGAGCGGCACCTTGTGCAGCGCAATGCCGCGGTCGGAGGCGAGCGCCACGATGCGCCCGGTGATGTGGTGCGCCTCGCGGAACGGAATATTCAGCGCCCGAACGAGCCAGTCGGCGAGGTCGGTGGCGGTGGAATAGCCCTGGCCGGCGGCGGCGGCCATGCGCTTCTCGTCGGGCACGAGGTCCCGGACCATGCCGGCGGTGGCGGCGACGACGAGGGAGAGCGCCGAGAAGGCGTCGAACGCGCCCTCCTTGTCCTCCTGCATGTCCTTGGCATAGGCCAGAGGCAGGCCTTTCATCACCACGAGGATGCCGGTGAGCGCGCCGATGATGCGCCCGGCCTTGGCGCGCACCAGCTCGGCGGCATCCGGGTTGCGCTTCTGCGGCATGATGGACGAGCCGGTGGTAAAGGCATCCGACAGCTTCACCAGCGCGAAGGACGGTGAGGTCCAGATCACCACCTCCTCGGCGAAGCGGGAGAGGTGGATGGCGCAGATTGAGGCGGCCGAGAGCGTCTCCATCACGAAGTCGCGGTCGGAGACGGCATCGAGCGAGTTGGCGGTGGGGCGGTCGAAGCCGAGCGCCGCCGCGGTGGCCTCGCGGTCGATGGGGAAGGAGGTGCCGGCGAGTGCCGCCGAGCCGAGCGGGCATTCGTTGAGGCGGGACCGGGCGTCGGCGAAGCGGCTGCGGTCGCGCGCCACCATTTCCACATAGGCCATCAGATGGTGGCCGAAGGTCACCGGCTGTGCGGTCTGCAGGTGGGTGAAGCCGGGCATGACGGTCGCGGCGTGCGCGAGCGCCTTCTCCGCCAGCGCCCGCTGGAGGTCGGCGAGCTGGGCGTCGAGGGCGTCCACCGTGTCGCGCACGTAGAGGCGGAAGTCGGTCGCCACCTGGTCGTTGCGCGAGCGGGCGGTGTGCAGGCGCCCGGCCGGGGCGCCGATCAGCTCGGCGAGGCGCGATTCCACGTTCATGTGGATGTCCTCCAGCTCGCGCCGGAAGGAGAACTTGCCTGCCTCGATCTCTGACAGGATCGTGTCTAGACCCTTGGTGATCTTCTGGGCATCTTTCGCCGCCACGATGCCCTGGGCGGCCAGCATGGCCGCATGCGCCTTTGAACCGGCGATATCCTGCGCATAAAGACGCTGGTCGAAGCCGATGGAGGCGTTGATCTCCTCCATGATGGCGTCGGGGGCAGTGCTGAAGCGCCCGCCCCACATCTTGTTGCTCATGACGGACCCTCCGGTGATGACCAATGCCGACGACAGCCGCGCGACAGACTCTCAGGACACGGCAACCGGCCCCGGGCCGGGCGCGCCGGTGGTGAGGCGCTCTTCCGCGGTGAGGACGATCGGCGTGGTCGCGCTGGCGACGCTGGCGGGCGCCGTGGCCGGCGCGCTCGCCCTATACGGGATGAACCGCCTCCCCGGCAATGCACCGCAGGGCCAGAGCGTGGCCAACGTGCCCGCCGCCGCCCCTTCTGTCGCCGCCGCCGATCCCGCCTGCACCGGCACGGTGGAGCGGGTGCGGGCCTTCGCGCCCCTCGCCAAGGGCGAACTTGCGGCGCTCGCGCTGGCGAGCGAGCCGCGCCGCCTGCCGCCGCTCACCTTCACCGACGCCGCGGGCAAGCCGGTGACGCTGGCGGATTTCAAGGGCCGCGTGGTGCTGCTCAACCTGTGGGCCACCTGGTGCGTGCCCTGCCGCAAGGAGATGCCGGCCCTCGACCATCTGGAGAAGCGGCTCGGCGGGTCGGACTTCGCCGTGGTGGCTGTCAATCTCGATACCCGCGATCCGGACAAGCCGCGCGCGTTCCTTTCGGAAATCGGCGTGAATAGCCTCGCCTTCTATGCCGATCCGGCGACCAAGACCTTCCAGGCCCTGCGCGGCGTGGGGCGCGGCTTCGGCCTGCCCACCACTCTCCTCGTCGATCGGGACGGCTGCGAGATGGCCTATCTGGCAGGCCCGGCCGAATGGGGCGGTGCCGACGCGGAAGCGCTGGTGAAGGCCGCCATCGGCGCCGGCCGGGCGGATGCCAGTCTCAACCGCTGAGCTGAAGCTTGGGGGGCAGGAGGAGGACCTGACCCAGCGGCGGTAGCCACTTCCCAAAGTGCAAAAATATCGCCGCGCTTAAAGCTCTTGCAACCTTCGGGCGGCAGACTGCTCTGCAACCAGGGGGATGGGGAATCGGGGCGCCGCCGGGGAGGCGGCGAAGCGCTGCCGTTTACCTTTCTTTCACTCCTTTTTCATTTGCGCGAAAAGAGCTGGTATATCTTGCTCTTGACAGCACGTTTGCGCGCGTTCATTCGAAATCGAATCACCGGTGGCGACCATTGAAAATACTATCGATTTTCGGAACGCGCCCTGAGGCGATCAAGATGGCGCCGGTGGTGCGGGCGCTGGGCCGGGAGCCGACCATTCAGTCGCTCGTCTGTGTCACCGGACAGCACCGGGAGATGCTGGACCAGGTTCTCCGCCTCTTCGACCTGACGCCCGACTTCGATCTGGGTCTGATGTCCCACAATCAGGGATTGAACCGCCTTGCCGGCGGCGCTCTCGCCGCCCTCGACAGCGTACTGGAGGACGTGAAGCCGGATCGTGTACTGGTCCATGGCGATACCACCACGGCCATGGCAGCAGCGCTCGCCGCCTTCCATCGCCGCATTCCGGTGGGGCATGTGGAAGCGGGCCTTCGCACCTATCATCTCGGCCAGCCCTTCCCGGAGGAGATGAACCGCCGCATCGCCGATTTGTGCTGCGACCTCCTGTTCGCGCCCACCCCCGGCTCGCGCGACAATCTTCGGTCGGAGCAGCTCGAGGGGCAGGTCTTCGTCACCGGCAACACGGTGATCGACGCGCTCCAGGCGGTGCAGCGCCGCCTCGATGCCGATCCGGACCTGCGCGCGGCCATCGACGCCGAACTTCCGCAACTCGATCCGCTCCGGCCCATCCTTCTGGTCACCGGGCACCGGCGCGAGAATTTCGGCGAGGGATTCCGCACCATCTGCGAGGCGCTGGACCAGATCGCCGACCGCGGCGATGTGGAGATCGTCTATCCGGTGCACCTCAATCCCAACGTCAAGGGACCAGTGACGGCGGCGCTCGCCGGCCGGCCAAACGTCCACCTCGTGCCGCCGCTCGACTACCTACCGTTCCAGCGGCTGATGCAGCGCTCGCACATCGTGATCACGGATTCCGGCGGCGTGCAGGAAGAGGCACCCGCGCTGGGCAAGCCCGTCCTCGTCATGCGCGAAGTGACGGAGCGCCCGGAGGCGGTCCATGCCGGCACGGTCCAGCTCGTGGGCACGGGCCGCACCGCCATCGTCAAGGCAGTGTCCCGCCTTCTGGATGACCCGGCGGCCTATGCGGCCTACGCCGGACGCATCAACCCCTACGGCGACGGGCAGGCCTGCCGCCGGATCGTGGACTGCATCTGCGGGCGGCCGGTGCAGGAATTCTCCCCCCTCCAATCCCCGCCTGCCGCGTCCGCTCCTCGGCGTCCCGCCGGCCTTGACGCCCTGCTCGTGAGAGACTGACATGCGACACGTTTCCACCTCCATCGCCCGTGGCGGGGCCGCCCGTGGCCTTCGCGCCCGGCGCTTTTCGACCCTGGCTGCCGCGCTCGTCCTGCCCGTGGGCCTGCTCTCGGCCTGGCCGGCCACCGCGCAGCCCCGCAGCCCGGCGCCTCCGGTGGTTGCACAGGCTCCCGTTGCTCAGGCCCCCGTCGCGCCGCAGCCGGCCTATGTGGCGCCGGCCTACGTGCCGCCGGTGGATCCCATCCTCTCTGCCATCCAGGAGCGGGCGGCGGACACCCGCGTCACGCGGTCCTTCACCCTCGGGGACCTCGGCATCGAGGGCCCGGTGGTGCTGCAGGGCATGGATGCGCGGCGCGACATCTATCTGCCGGTGCCGGCCGGCGTGCCGCTGGAGAATGCCAGCATCGCCGTCGAAGGCGAGTATCTGCGCGGCGACGGCGGGCGCACCACGATGGTGTTCTCGGTGGACGGCACGCCGGTGTTTTCGCGGCGCCTGGAAGGCGACAACGGCGGCGCCAGCGCCACGATCGCCGTGGATGAGCGCCCCCGCGATACGGGCTTCGTGCGTTTCGGCACCGCCTGGTCGTCGGTGATCGGCGAGGCGCTCTGTGCCGACGAGCGCGGCATCGGGAACGTGCTGAAGCTGCGTCCGAGCACCCGCTTCACCTATAGCTATGATGCCGGACAGGTGCGCAACCTCGCCACGGCCTGGAGCGGCATGCCCGGCTCGGGCTCGCTGCTGGTGGCGGGCGGCACCCTCTCCAGGGACACCTACGACACCGCCTGGCGGCTTGGCCTCGCCCTCGAGACCGCGGGCAAGCGCCTCGTGGTGAAGACGCTGCCGTCCATCGGCGACGAGGTGGATCTCTCCAATCTGGACGTGCCGGCCTCGCTGCGCGCCGTCGCGCCCTTCTCCAGCTTCGTCGGCGTGAAGAGCTACCGCATCCGCGATGCCTCCGAACTCGGCGCGCGGCTGGTCCTGCCCGGCTCGCCGCTCGGCGCCGACGTGGCGGTGGCGGACGTCGCCCTGCTGTCCGGCATCCGCGGCGCGCTCGACGCCCTCGGTGCCCGCCTCGGCACCGCCTCTGCCGCCTTCACCGAATGGCGCGCCCGGGCGGCGAGCCTCGGGTCGGCCAGCATCGCTCCCGACGAGGTGAGCCTGCAATTCCTCGCCGGGCGTCCGGTGATCGCGGTCGGCGGCGCCGCCGGCGGCAAGGCCACCCAGCTGTTCGACAGCTTCTGGCGCTCCTCGCTGACCTCCGGCACGGTGATGATCCGCGCCGTGGATGCGGGACCGGAGAAGCCCTCTTCCGTGCCGCTGTCCAGCCTCGGCCCGACCGACGGCAATCTCGACGTGCTCGCCCGCGGCGACTGGGTGGTGACGTTCGATCTCGCCGCCGCCACCGGCGGCCGGAGCCTGCCGAGCCGGCTGAACCTCGATGTCGCCGCCGCTCCCGGCGCCTCGACCTCCGAGCCGGTGGTCGCGGTATTCCTCAACGACGTGCTGCTGGCCGCCAAGCGCCTCGACGCCACCGGCCATCCCGAGCGCGTCTCGGCCGCCGTCCCGCCCTATGCACTGGCGGCCCGCAACGTCCTGCGCGTGACCTTCCAGCGCCAGCCGGTGAGCGACCGCTGCCGCGAGACGCCCCAGGCCTTCCCGGTCTCGGTCCTGCCCACCAGCCATTTCGAGCTGGGTGGCGCGGCGCCGGGCGGCGACTTCCTGGGCGTGATCTCGGCCATGGCCTCGGGCGGCAAGCTGCTGGTGCCGGACAGCTACCTCGCCACCACCAAGGCGAGCCTGCCGCGCGTGGTGCGCGCTGCCGCTGCCGCCGGCATGCCGGCCGGGACCAGCACCTTTGAGGTTTCCTCCGTGGGCACGCCGTTCCGCGCCACCGGCGGCTTCCTCGCCATGGACGTGCCGGTGCAGGGCGTGACGGCGAAGGCCAAGGTGGATGGCGACCGCCTCATCGTCGGCAACGACGAAAAGGCCCGCCTGCTCGACATCACCGGTCTCAAGAACGTGGCCCTGGTGCAGGCGGTGCGCGGTGACGATGCGCGCGGCATCCTGTGGCAGAGCATCGGGCCGGTGGCCATGACGCCGGCCAAGCCCGTGCGCCTGTCGAAGGGCGACGTGGCCCTGGTGGGCGTCGAGGGCACCCTGACCGAGCTTGCCGCCTCCGGAGCCGCGCCCGGTACGGTGCGCGTCGCCGACACCGACGGCGCCGCCGGCACCCTGCAGCGGCTGTGGCAGAACTCGTCGGACTGGGGCCTGCCGCTCGGCATCGGCGCCGCCGCCCTGTTCTTCCTGCTGCTGATCCGCGCGTCGCAAGTGCGCCGCCGCGGCAACTGACCGGATCGGGACCGCCGCCATGGAACTCTACTGGCCCTACCTCCTGGCCGATTATATCCGCGTGGTCGAATACGTGGCGGCCGTGGTGGCGGTCATCATCCTGATCTCGTCCATCGACGACCTGTTCATCGATGCCTGGTACTGGGGGCGGCGGATCTACCGCCGCTTCGTCATCGAGCCGTTCATCCGCCCGCTCACTCCGGCCATGCTCTACCAGAAGGACGAGCAGCCGCTGGCCATCATGATCCCCGCCTGGCTCGAATCCCCCGTGATCGCGGCCATGATCGAGAACATGGTGAGCGTGCTGGACTACCGGCGCTACACGATCTTCGTCGGCACCTATCCCAACGACCCGGAGACCATCGCCGAGGTCGAGCGCATGCGGCGGCGCTACAAGCAGCTGGTGCGGGTGGAGACGCGCAACCCCGGCCCCACCAACAAGGCCGACTGCCTCAACGCCGTGGTGCGCGCCATCTTCCAGCACGAGCAGATGACCGGCGTCGAGTTCGCCGGCCTGGTGCTCCACGATGCCGAGGACGTGCTGCATCCGCTCGAGCTGCGGTATTTCAGCCTGCATTCCCCAAGTGGCGTGTCGTTTGAGGTGAAGATCGCCTGTATCCGAG
>JAYSCE010000132.1:8794-9533 GCA_041915035.1 Xanthobacter sp. | reverse complement strand
CGCACCGGTGCGCGTTTCATGCATCTCTATGACCCGCGCGGCGAGCGGGCCACCCGCGATATCGTCAGCCGCTCCATCATGCGCCGCATCCGCGACGGCTATGCCACCGCCCATGGCGGCGTGAATATCGAGATGGGGCATCTCGGCCCCGACCATGTGCGCAAGACGTTCAAGGGCATGGTGGAGCGCTGCGCCGATTGCGGCTTCGACCTCGCCGGAGGGCGTGTGGAGGTGATCCCGACTGCCCATTACATGATGGGCGGCGTGGTGTTCGGCGGCAATTGCGGCACCGCGATGCCCCGTCTCTATGCGGCCGGGGAAGATACGGGCGGCGTGCACGGCGCCAACCGCCTCGGCGGCAACGGCGTCGCCAACTCCACCGTGTTCGGCGGCATCGCCGGCGATGCCATGGCGCGGGAGGTGGAGCGCGGGCGCGCGTTCGCTGATCCTGACCCGGCTGCCATGGAACACGCGCTGGAACGGGCCTTCTCGCCGCTGGGCCGCGATGCGCGGGACCTGCCCGCCATCCGCGAGGCACTTTATGAGGCTATGTGGGATGACGTCGGCATCCTGCGCACGGCGCAGGGGCTGAAGCGCGCGCAGGAGACGCTGGGCAGCCTCGCCGATGCCGTCTCCCGCGCCGGGGCTCCGGATGGCGACCGCCGCTACAATCTCACCTGGATGGACCGGCTGAACCTCGAGAATCTGGTGCTCGTCAGTCAGGTCATCACCGCCGCGG
>JAYSCE010000132.1:4617-8784 GCA_041915035.1 Xanthobacter sp. | reverse complement strand
TCGCCCGCGAGGACAGCCGCGGCGCCCATTTCCGCGAGGACTTCCCCGAGACCTCGGACCTTGAGACCTCGCGCTACACGCTGGTACGGCAGGAGGCGGGCCGGCTCGACATTTCCACGGCCGCGGTGGCCTTCACCCGCGTCGCGCCCGGCCAGAGCCTGCTGAAGGACGTCGCATGAGCCCCGCACCTGCCCACACTGCCACCGCCGCTCGCCCCGTCGCGGGGCAGGACCTCGCCCCGCGTGGTGCGGACCTCGTTGTCCGCGCGCTTGAGGCGCATGGGGTGAAGCGCATCTTTTCCCTGTCCGGCAACCACATCATGCCGATCTATGATGCGCTGCTGGAGAGTGACATCGCCCTTGTCCACGTGCGCCAGGAAGCGGCGGCGGTACACATGGCGGATGCCCATGCGCGGCTGACCGGCGAGATCGGGGTGGCGCTCGTCACCGGCGGGCAGGGCCTGTCCAATGGCGCGGCCGCTTTGTTCACGGCCCTCGGAGCGGAATCCCCGGTGCTCCTGCTGTCCGGCCAGGCCGGGATCGGCGAACTCGGCCGCGGCGCCTTTCAGGAGATGGATCAGGCGGCCGTCGCGCGGCCCATGGCCAAGGCTTCGTGGATGGTGGAGAGCGCCGAAGCGCTCGGCGCCGATATCGCGCGGGCCATCCGCATCGCGCGGGAGGGGCGGCCCGGCCCCGTTCATCTCGCGCTGCCGGTGGACCTGCTGGAGCAGCGGCTGGCCACATCGCAGCCGACCGTTACGATCGACGGGCCGCACACCTCGACGGATTCGGACACCATCGCAGCACGTCTCGCGGCGCTGCTTGAGACTGCGGACCGCCCCCTCATCCTGTGCGGCCCCGCGCTCTGCACGCCGTCAAGACGACAAGCCATGGCGCGGCTCGAAGCCGCCACGGGCGTGCCAGTGATCGGCATGGAGAGTCCGCGCGGGGTGAACGACCCCGGCCTCGGGGCGTTCACCGAGCTTCTGGCCGAGGCGGACCTCGTGGTGCTGCTCGGCAAGGCGCTGGATTTCACGCTGAAGTTCGGCGCGCCGCCTACGATGGCAGCGTCCTGCCGCTTCGCGGTGGTGGATGCGGACACCGACCTTCTGGCGCGTGCCGCAAAGGCGAAAGGCCCGTTGCTTGTGGAGCGTGGGGAAGGGGAGGTGGGCAGCGTGCTCGCCGCCCTCGCCGAATCCCCGCCGGCCGCCACGGCGACCCGTGCATCCTGGCTGGCGCGGGCGCAGGAGGCGCTGGCTTTCCTGCCGGCCGCCTGGGCGAGCGCGCGGGCGGCCGCGGGCCGTATCCATCCGGTGGAGCTGTGCGTCGCGGTACGCGATTTCCTCGCCGGCCATCCCTATGGGACGCTGGTCTGCGATGGCGGTGAGATCGGCCAGTGGCCACAAGCCATCGTCAAGACGCAGAACCGCATCATCAACGGCGTTTCCGGCACCATCGGCGCCTCCATTCCCTTCGCCATCGCGGCCCGGCTCGCGCGGCCGGAGGCGCCGGTGGTGGCGGTGATGGGGGACGGCACCTTCGGCTTCCACATGGCGGAGTTCGACACAGCGGCGCGCGTCGGCGCGCCGTTCATCGCAGTCATCGGCAACGACGCCCGCTGGAATGCCGAGCACCAGATCCAGCTGCGCACCTATGGCGCCGAGCGCACCCGCTACTGCGATCTGCTGCCCACCCGCTACGACGAGGTGGTGCGGGCGCTGGGCGGATACGGCGCCTGCGTTACCGATGCCGCCGACTTGCCGGCCGCGCTCGCCGAGGCCCACGCGAGCGGGCTTCCCGCAGCGATCAACGTGATGATCGAGGGCGTTCCCGCTCCGGTGATCCGGCGCGGCTGAGCCTCAGGCCGACCAAGACCCGATCCGGGCATCAGACCCGGCGACGCCCGAAAGACGGGCGAGGAAACGCAGACGGAGGGCTCAAGGATGATCGCTTTCAAACGGAAGCTGGCGGGCGCGCTCGTGATGCTCGTCGCGATGACGTCGGTCGCGGCGGCGGAGGTGGACAACGTGACCATCGCCCGCCAGCCGAGCCTCGGTCATCTGCCGCTGATGATCATGGAAGATCGCGGCCTGCTGGAGAAGGAAGCGGCGGCCCGCGGCGTATCGAACCTGAAGACCCGCTACATCAAGCTTGCCGGTGGCGCGGCGATGAATGATGCCCTCCTGTCCGGCGCCATCCAGTTCGCCGCCGGCGGGGTGCCGCCTCTGGTGCTGCTGTGGGCCAAGACCAAGGACGGGTCCAATCCGGTCAAGGCGGCGGCGGCCATGAACTCCATGCCGCTCCTGCTCAATACGTCCAATCCCAATGTGCGCTCGCTGAAGGACTTCACAGCGAAGGACAAGATTGCCCTGCCGGCCGTGAAGGTCTCGGTCCAGGCCATGTTCCTGCAGATGGCCGCGGAGAAGGAGCTGGGTCCGGATCGCCGCAACAACCTCGACAAATTGACCGTGACGCTTTCCCATCCGGACGGCATGGCGGCGCTGCTGGCCGGCAACGAGGTGACCGCGCATTTCACTGCCGCGCCCATCCAGGAGCTGGAACTCAGGAAGCCCGGCGTGCACACCGTGCTCAACACCTTCGACGTGCTGGGCCAGCCCTCCACCTTCAACGTGGTGTGGACCACGACGCGCTTCGCCAACGACAATCCGAAAATCTATGCGGCCTTCTTCGCCGCGCTCGAAGAGGCCATCGCCATCATCAACCGCGACAAGTCAGCCGCGGCCCGGGACTATGTCCGCCTTGCCGGCGACGGGAGCGAAGTGGCGCTCATCGAGGGCATCCTGAACGACCCGCAGGTGACCTTCACCACCACGCCGCAGGCCATCCAGAAATATGCGGACTTCATGACCCGCACCGGCATGATCGGTGCGACGGCGCAGAGCTGGAAGGACCTCTTTCTCCCCAACGTCCACGACAAGCCGGGAAGCTGACGCCGGCGACACGGGTTCAGCAGCTCCGTGTCGATCACCTGGGCCGGAGTCACGTGATGGTTCTATCCACGTCGGGCTGAAGCGCGAGCCTGCCGGTCGAGGCGTCGGCACCGTCAGCGCTTGATTGCGGCGGCGCGCCGAAGGTGGCCATCTCGCCCACCAGCCAGGCTTCCAGCGCTCTCAGCTCCGCGCGGATGGCGGCCTGCGGCGAGATCCACAGCCGGAGGTGGCGGGCGCCGGGGGTGAAGCCGAAAGGCGCCATCAGCCGGCCTGACTGCAGTTCGCTCAACGCCAGCATGTGCGGCACCACCGCCACACCGAGGCCACAGGCGGCTGCCTGGATCAGCAGGTAGAAGTGATCGAAGCTGCGCTGCGCCTTGAGCGAGAGCCCGCCGTTGCCAGTCGCCTCGGCCCAGTCCCGCCATGCCTCGGGCCGGGTGTTCGTGGCCAGCAGGTGCGCCCGCGCCAGGTCGTCCGGCGTCGCCAGCGGCATAGCGGCGAGATAGTCCGGGGCACAGACCGGGCCGATCCACTCCGCCCCCAGTTCTCGGATGATGGCGTCGCGCGGTGGTGGGATGGTGGAGGAGCGGATCGCCAGCGAAATGTTGTCGCGGCTGAAATCCACCTTGTCGTAATTCATGTTCAGCTCCACCTGCACGTCCGGATTGCGGCGGTGGAACCCCGCCATGCGCGGGATCAGCCAGCACAGCATGATGGATGCCGAGCAGGACAGGGTCAGCGGTCCCGGCCGCACCCGCTCCAGCGTGGAATGGATCACCCCGAACGCGGTCGTCAGCCCCTCCGCGAGCCGCTGCCCCTCGGGGGTCGGATCGGTGGCTGTGCCTCGCCGCGCCAGTAATTGCACGCCGAGGGTCGCCTCGAGCGCCTTCACGTGCCGGCTTACCGCGCCGTGCGTCACGCACAATTCCTCCGCCGCCCGGCTCATGCTCCGGTGCCGGGCCGTCGCCTCGAATGCGCGCAGCGCCACTAGTGACGGCAAGGGGTGGCTCGGCTGCTGGGACATTGGCGGCATGCTCCGGGTTCGCTGCGATGCAGCATCGCAGATGTGAGTTTAACTCACATCCAGAAGACAACAAATCGATTGTTTCCATGGCCTCGCGGCGCCTAATGGCTACCGTCCAGCTCCCTTCGCCCGCACCCCGGGCGAGGCGGGGAGCCCAAGATCAAGAATACGCAGACGCCAATTCATCTGCCTA
>JAYSCE010000132.1:0-4607 GCA_041915035.1 Xanthobacter sp. | reverse complement strand
ACCATGCCTGAGCCCGAGGTGTCGGCCGTCGAGCGGTCGGCGATCAGCAAGGTCTGCTGGCGGCTGGCGCCGTTCATCGGCCTGATGTTCTTCATCAATTTCCTCGACCGGACCGCCGTGTCATTCGCCGGACCCAACGGCATGACGAAGGACCTCGGCCTGAACGCGGCGCAGTTCGGCTTCGCCGCGGGCATCTTCTTCCTCGGCTACATCCTCCTCGAAGTGCCGAGCAACCTTGCGCTCCACAAGTTCGGCGCACGGCGCTGGCTTGCCCGCATCATGGTCACCTGGGGCATCGTCGCCCTGCTGTTCACCTGGGTGAGCAGCGTGGAAGGGCTCTATTTCCTGCGCTTCCTGCTGGGCGTCGCTGAGGCCGGCTTCTTCCCGGGCGCAATCCTCTATCTCAGCATGTGGGTGCCGGCGCGCCACCGCAACAAGGTGCTGGCGCTGTTCTATGTGGCGCAGCCGCTCACCATCGTCATCGGCGCACCCTTCGCCTCGGCGCTCATTGGTGCCGACGGGCTGATGGGCCTCGCCGGCTGGCGCATCATGTTCTTCGGCGTCGCCGTGCCGGCCATCGTGGTGGGCGTGATCGCGTGGTTCTACCTCGTGGACAAGCCGGCCGACGCCAAGTGGCTCACGGCCGCCGAGCGCACCTGGCTGACCACCGAACTGGCCAAGGAAGACAAGGCCAAGTCCGGCGCCCACAATATCCTCGCCTCCGGTGCCCTGCTGAACGGTCGCGTGTGGATTTTGTCCCTCGTCTACTTCGGCCTCATCTACGGCCTCTATGCGCTGGCCTTCTTCCTGCCCACCATCATCTCCGGCTTCGAGGCGCAGTTCGGCTCCAAGTTCAGCGTGATGCAGAAAGGCTACATCACCGCCATTCCCTATCTGCCGGCGGCGTTCGCCCTGGTGCTGTGGAGCCGGCAGGCCGCGAAGACCGGCGTGAAGCCGTGGCATGTCGGTCTACCCGCTCTGGTCGGCGCCCTGTCCATTCCGGTAGCGCTCTACATGAGCTCGCCGGCGACGACGGTGGCGGTCATCACGGTCACGGCCTGCGCCATCTTCTCGGCGCTGCCCAACTTCTGGGCCATCCCCGCCCGCTTCCTGTCCGGTGCCGGCGCAGCGGCGGGCATCGCCCTCATCAATACGGTCGGTAATGCGGCGGGCTTTGCGGCACCCTTCATCACCGGATGGGTGAAGGATGCCACCGGCTCCTTCCAGGCGGCGATGCTGCTGGTGGGCGGCTTCATGCTCCTCTCCGCCGTGCTCACTCTGGTGGTGGCACGGCAGGGTGATAGCGTCGCCGATCGCACTGCGGCTCCGGCGCGCTCGGCCTGAGCGCGCTACAGGACAAACGCAGGGGTCGGCCCCGCCGGCCCCGATGAAGACGACGGGAGAGAAAGATGGATGCGAAGATCGCGCTGTTCGGCGCCGGCGGGAAGATGGGCGTGCGCCTGTCCAAGAACCTCGCCAAGACGGACTTCCGCGTGGCCCATGTGGAGGTCAGCGAGGTCGGCCGCAAGCGGCTCAAGGACGAGGTGGGCGTGGACTGCATCGAGGTGGACGCCGCCCTCGACGGCGCCGACGTGGTGATCCTCGCCGTGCCGGACACCCTCATCGGCAAGGTCTCGCATGCCATCTCGCCGAAATTGAAGGCCGGCACCATGGTGATGCTGCTCGATGCCGCAGCGCCCTTCGCCGGCCACCTGCCGGAGCGGCCGGACCTCATCTACTTCGTCTCGCACCCTTGCCACCCGTTGATTTTCAACGACGAGACCACGGAGGAAGGCCGGCGCGACTATTTCGGCGGTGTGGCCGCGAAGCAGTCCATCACCTCCGCGCTGATGCAGGGGCCGGACGAGGCGTTCGCGCTGGGCGAGGCGGTGGCGAAGGCCATCTACGCCCCCATCCTGCGCTCCTATCGCCTGACCGTGGAACAGATGGCGATCCTGGAGCCTGGCCTGTCCGAGACCATCTGCGCCACCCTGCTTGATGTCATGCGCGAAGCCATGGACGAGACGGTGCGGCGGGGGGTGCCGGCGGAGTGTGCGCGGGACTTCCTGCTGGGCCACATGAACATCCTTGCGGCGGTGACGTTCAAGGAAATTCCGGGCATGTTCTCAGATGCTTGCAACAAGGCCATCCAGTTCGGCAAGCCCCGGCTGATGCGCGACGACTGGCTCAAGTGCCTGGACAATGACGAGATCGCCGAGAGCATCCGCCGCATCACCTGAGCGGCGAGAGCTTTCCCCCAGACCCAACCCATTCTCAAACAGAAACAATGGGTTGGGTTCGCCTGACCGATGATTTCGGGAACCCGTGTGATGAGCGATCGTGTCCATGCCACCTACTGGATGGAGACCGGGGGCGACCCGGCCCGGACGGCGGAGGTCATCGCCGGGGAACAGTCGAGCGGCACCTTCGTGGCGCTCGCCACCGAGACGGCGGAGCTGAAGCAGCGTTCGGGTGCAAAAGTCGAGCGTCTTGAGATACTTGACGTGGTGGACCGGCCCAGCCTGCCGGGCGCCATGGCGTCCGATCGCTACACGAGGGCGGTGCTCGAACTGTCCTGGCCGGTGGAGAATTTCGGCCCGTCCTTGCCGAACCTGATGTCCACCATTGCCGGCAATCTGTTCGAGTTACACCAGGTTTCCGGTCTGCGTATCACCGGCCTTCAGCTGCCATTCGGGTTCACGTCAGCTTTCACGGGTCCTGCCTTCGGCATTTCGGGCACCCGGCGCCTCGCCGGTGTCTCGGAAGGACCCATCATCGGGACCATCATCAAGCCCTCCATCGGCCTCACGGCGGAGGAGACGGCGCAGCAGGTGCGCGAGCTGATCGCCGGGGACATCGACTTCATCAAGGACGATGAACTGCAGGCCGACGGCGGTCGCTGCCCGTTCGAGGAGCGGGCGCGGGCGGTGATGCGGGTGGTGAATGATGCCGCCGACCGGCGGGGCCGCAAGGTGATGGTGGCCTTCAACATCACCGGCGACCTCGACGAGATGCGCCGCCGCCATGATCTGGTGCTGGAGCTGGGGGGCACCTGTGTGATGGTGTGCCTCAATTCCATCGGCCTCGTGGGGGTGCGGGAGATCGCCCGCCATGCCCAGCTTCCCCTTCACAGCCACCGGGCCGGCTGGGGCACGCTCTATCGCGCCCCGGCGCTGGGATGGGACTATGCCCCCTGGCAGCAGCTCTGGCGGCTGGCAGGGGTGGACCACCTGCACGTGAACGGGCTCTACAACAAGTTCTCCGAGAGCAATGAGAGCGTCATCGCCGCCGCCCGGGCGGTGCTGTCGCCCCTCAACGACGCGGCCCCCATGGAGGCCATGCCGGTCTTCTCCTCCGGCCAGACGGGCCGGCAGGCGGCCGAGACCTATGCCGCCATCGGCTGCGCCGACCTCATCCACACGGCGGGCGGGGGCATCTTCGGCCATCCCGCCGGGGTGCCGGCCGGCGTCGAGGCGCTGCGGGCGGCGTGGCGGGCGGCCATGGCGGGGGCGAGCCTTGAGGACGAGGCGAGCCGCAACACCGCGCTGAAGACCGCGCTCGGCTTCTGGCGATGACTTCGCCGACCAAGACCGGGGCGGCGCTGCCGGAGGGCCTGCTCCTCGCCTATTACGGCGATGATTTCACCGGCTCCACCGATGCGCTGGAGGCGATCACGGCGGCCGGCGTGCCCGCCGTGCTGTTCCTGCGCCCGCCCACGGACGAAATGCGCGCCCGATTTCCCCATGCGCGGGCCATCGGCTTGGCCGGCTCCTCGCGTGGGCGCTCGCCCGAGTGGATGGACAAGGAACTGCCACCCCTCTTCGCCCGCCTCGCGGGGCTGGGCGCGCCGGTGCTGCACTACAAGGTCTGCTCTACCTTCGATTCCGCGCCCCATGTGGGCTCCATCGGCCGCGCCATCGATCTCGGTGTGCGGCAGATGGGCGGTGCCTGGTCGCCCATGGTGGTGGGCGTGCCGCGCCTCGGCCGCTACCAGATGTTCGGCAATCTGTTCGTTACCTGGAACGGCACCACCTACCGGCTCGATCGCCACCCCACCATGTCGCGCCATCCGGTGACGCCCATGGACGAGGCGGACCTCAGCCGCCACCTCGCGCGCCAGACGGACCGGCGCATCGCCCTCATCGATCTCGCAGAGATCCGCGCCGGCAAGGCGCAGGCCCGCTGCGCGGCACTTCAGGGCGATGACGCGCCGGTGGTGCTGATCGACGTGATGGACGAGGCGACGCTGGTGGAGGCGGGGCGGCTCATCTGGGAGAACCGGGGAGACGGCCTGTTCTCCGCGTCCTCCTCCGGCCTGCAATATGCCCTCGCCGCCTATTGGCGTAGCCTCGGCCTGCTGCCGCAGACGCCCGGCCTGCCCAAGGCCGCGTCCGTGGAGACCATCGCCGTGGTCTCGGGAAGCTGCTCGCCGGTGACGGCGGCCCAGCTCGCTCATGCCCGCGCGGCCGGCTTCCACACCGAGCGGCTGGACCTCTCCCGCGCGCTCTCCGACGCCCATCGGGAGGCGGAAATCGCCCGCACGGTCGCGGTCGCCATGGATGCGCTGTCCCGCGGCCAGAGCCCCGTCGTCTACAGCGCGGAGGGGC
>JAYSCE010000131.1:0-9616 GCA_041915035.1 Xanthobacter sp. | reverse complement strand
GTCTTCACGCTCACGCCGGTGCGCTCGGCATCGAGCGCCACCATCTCTGCGCATCCGGCGACCAAGGCGCCCACGTCCACCGCCGCGCGTTCCAGCACATAGGCGCCGGCCTCCACCCGCGACAGGTCGAGGATGTCGTTGACGAGGCCGAGCAGGTGCTGGCCGCTCTCGTGGATGATGCGGGCGTAGTCGGCCTTGCGCGCGTCGTCGAGCGGCGCGCCGGTGGGCGTGGCGAGCAATTCCGAAAAGCCGAGGATGGCGTTGAGCGGCGTGCGCAACTCGTGGCTCATGGCGGCGAGGAAACGGCTTTTCGCGGCGTTCGCGGCCTCTGCCTCGGCGCGGGCGCGGGCGGCGGCGTCGGCCTTCTGGCGCTCCGCCTTCATCTGCTCGGTCTGCGCCTGCTGCCAGGGGGCCCGCCAGGAGACGCGGACCATGCCGCCCCGCATGGCGCGGCACCGGACCTCGGCGGCGAGGAAGGCGGGCGCGCCATCGCCGGCCGCATCGCAGCGCAGGCGCAGCTCCAGCGTCGCGGCACGGCCGCGCGAGGCCGCTTCCACGGCGGACAGGAAGGCGGGGCGGTCGGCCACCAGGACGCGCTCGAACAGGGCCATGCCCTCCAGCGCCGCGGCCGGCGATGCGGCGAAGGGGCCGCCTTGGCGCTCCACCCGCACCACCTCGCCGCGGGGGCCGTGGCAGGTCACGAGCAGCATGTCGGAGGGCGGCGCGGCGCTTGCCTTGGTGGCGGCGCGGGAGAGGCCGCCGGCCACCGCTGCAAGGGCCGCGCAGACGAAGCCGCTGGCGAGCAAGGTGGTCGCATTGAGAAGGCCGCCGGTAGCAAGGCCGGAGACTTCCGCGAGCAGCACCAGCCCGCCGGAACCGAGCCCGAGCAGGCCGAGGCCGCTCAGCACCGCGCCGGTGAGCCGGCCGAGCCCGGCAAGGCGCGGCAGCGCCTCCCGGTCCCCGCCGTCGCGGGCCGGGACGGGCCGCGCACCGGCCGCTGCATCGCCGAAGACGTGAGCCACGTCGCCCCCTGTCAAGTGCCGTATCCGCCAGCGCGCATCACCGCCCTGGCATGACGTTTCGCAAAATCCTGCCACGGCGGGCTTTAAGCGAACGCTAAGCCGGCGCGGATCGCGCGCCGTCAGCGTTAACGATGTCTTGAAAAGTCGGGGCATGACCGGCGCGCGGCGGCTCACGCGCGGACGCGCCGGTGGTAATGTCGAAGGGCGCGAATTCAGCTTCGCGGCCGTTTCACGAGGGAGCGATGTTCTTCCTGTTCCGCCTTGCCTTCTGGGTCGGCCTCGTCCTGCTCCTCCTCCCCTTCGGCCTCAAGGGGACGGACGGGCGGGACGTGAGCGTGTTCGACGCCTTCGGCGCCGCCCAGGCGCTGGTGACGGACCTGCGCGGATTCTGCGATCGCCAGCCCCAGGCGTGCGCGGTGGGTGGGCAGATGGCCGGGCACCTCGTGGAGAAGGCCCAGGTGGGCGTGCGCTGGGTCTATGAGGCCATCGGCAACCACGAAGGCGCCCCTCCCGCGCCCGTATCCGGTGCGGCACCGGCCCAACCAGGCAAAACTTCTGCGGAGAAGGGCAGCGCCCTCGATCTGACGCCGCAGGATCTCATGCCCCTGTGGGGCGGGGGTGACGCGGCCAAGCTCGTGGTGCCGCAGGGCTTCCAGCCCGTGCCCGGACAGCCGGCGCAGACCATGACCCCCACGCCGCTGCCCCCGCTGCCGCCCCGCCGCCCGGCGTGAGGTCGAGAGCACGAAGGCTTGCGCCGTGCCAATCCGGTACCATGTTCGGGATGTGGATTAGGCAGGCATTGCTTGCCGGCTGTGCTATGCTGCAGCGCAAGGACAGGCGGCCGCGCCTTTTTTCCCGGCCGTCAACTGGTGACGAGGAATTGGCCTCATGAACGCTGACGATCTGATTGCGGATTTCGAATTTCTGGACAATTGGGAAGACCGCTACCGGCACGTGATCGAGCTCGGCAAGAAGCTGCCGCCGTTTCCCGAGGCCGAGCGCAACGACATCAACAAGGTGCAGGGTTGCGCCAGCCAGGTGTGGTTGATTTCGCATGTGAAGCAGACGCCCTCCGGCCCGCTGCTGGAGTTTGAGGGCGATTCCGATGCCCACATCGTGCGTGGTCTCGTGGCGGTGCTTCTCACCCTCGTCTCCGGGCGCACGCCCAAGGAGATCATGGAAACCGATATCCTCGGCGTGTTCCGCCAGATCGGCCTCGAGGGGCATCTGACGCCGCAGCGCTCGAATGGACTGAGGTCCATGGTCGAGCGCATCCGCGGCCACGCCCGCAGCGCGATGGCGGTTGCCTGACGCCAAACCCGACAGCAACGGCCGGCGCTATAGCCGGCCAAGCTCCATATCCGCGCAGGAATATCCGAGGCGGGTGAGGCCCTCCTCCAGATAATCCCCCACCAGTGGCATCCCGAGCAGGTAGCGCGCGGTGGACACGTCTCGGCTCGCCGCTGCCTCGGCGCGCAGGGCGTTCCAGGTGGTGATGTCCTCGTCGCCGCGGCCGAGCCATGCCAGGGTGACGAGATCGATCTGCTGATCCTCGTTCAGCGCGGTGATGGCGCCGGCCAGTTCCTCGTCCACCGGATCGTCGGGGTGGTCCTCCAGAACCTCGCGCATCCCGTCGTCCGGGCCGTCGGAGCCGGGATCGGGGTCCGTCACGGCGTCCTTCGCATCGCGGGCGCGGGCCTTGACGATGATGTAGCAGACCGTCTCGGGCGAGATGCTGAGGGAAACGAGATCGTCGTCGGGGGTCGCGTCGGGCGCCATGATGGTCCTCCTGGTCGTGGGGGATGCCCACGTGTCCAAGGGGAAATCGCCTGCCGTCGGCCTTGTTCCTACCCGACGTCGGATCAGGGCACCGCGCGCACGCTGATGCTCGCCGTGGCAAGGCGCTGGTAGAGACGGCGCTGCCCGGCGATGGGCCACCACTCGTAGAGGAAGATTTCCATCGGCCGCCACAGCGCCACCCAGCCGAGGATGACGAGGCCTTCGGTCGCGAGGCTGGCGAGGTTTTCCAGCCGCGGCTCGGCGATGAGACGGGCGATGCCGAGGCACAGCGCCAGCACGAGGATGCCGATGGCAAGCGAAACGCGGCCGACCCGAAACAACTCGGACAGCTCCGCCGAGAGCGCCCGCGCCCTCAGGGCGAAATAGCCGCGGATGGCGTCGGGCAGGCCCGCCGCCTCGCTCGTCGCCGCCTCGTCGGGCGGCAGATGGACGACGATGGAGAGGGCAGCGCCGCGTGGCAGCTCGCGTGCCCAGTCGACGATGAAGGCTTCCGCCTCCGTATCGAGGTCACGTTCCCGGAAGGGGAACGGGTCCAGCATGTTGAAGAGCTGCGGAACCCGCTCGACGCGAATCTCGATGGGGGAACCTGCGGGATCAGGCCCGGCTGCCGGGGTCACGGCGGAAGGTTCGGACGCGTCGCGCCTCAGCGATGGGTGCGGCGGGCGCGCACGCGCACCGGTACCATCTGCCTCTGCTTGGCGGCGAGCTGCGCAAGCGCAACCGCGGCAAGACCAGCGAGGACGAGGGCGGAACCGGCAACGAGGGACGACATTTAATCCTCCACCACCACGCCGGAGCTCATGTTTTCCGCACATTTCCGAAAGGATGGTGCGACCAATGCGCCGGCGAACAATGCGATCTTAACCGGGTTCGCGCGCTTCGCCACCCGTTCACATCAAGAAATGTTCCGTTTTGGCGCGATCGGAAGACCTGTCACGGCGATTTGAGGGGCTCAGAGCGGCGAGAGATAGGGGAGGGGCCCCGGGGAGAACTCCCGCCGCACCCGGTCGAGCCGCTCCACGGCGCGGCCGAAAGATCCCCGCAAATGGTCCCGTAGGGCGTCCGCAGCGCCCTCCACGTCCGCCGCTGCGAGACGCTCGGCCACATCGAGATGTTCTCCGATGAAGGGCTCGCGGCCGTGGGGCTGGGGGGCGCGCGCATAGAGGAAGGTGAGGGCGACCAGCAGCG
Organism: Xanthobacter sp.; assembly: GCA_041915035.1. Lineage (GTDB taxonomy): Bacteria > Pseudomonadota > Alphaproteobacteria > Rhizobiales > Xanthobacteraceae > Xanthobacter. The sequence continues at coordinate 5,606 of JAYSCE010000131.1, read as the reverse complement.
TCTGGCAGATGGCCAGCGCCTCCATCAGAGTGGCATTGCCGCAGCGGCCGATGAGGCCGACGTGCAGTTCGTTCTCCAGCGCGCCGAGGCGGGCGCCGTCCACCGTGTCGGGATGGGCGGCGGCATCGCGCAGATTGTCCAGCAGGGTCGCCACCTGTCCCGGGGCGAGGCGTGGAAAGGCGAGCCGCAACGCCGCCGGCTCCAGGATCGCGCGCATTTCGAACAGCTCGGCCACATAAGCGGGGGTCAGCGCCGGAGCGTACCAGTGCAGGCGGCTGTCTTTGCGCACGACGCCCCTTTGGTTGAGCCGGGACAGGACCTCCCGCGCAACCGTGCGGCTCACGCTGTAATAGGCGGCGAGATGGTTCTCCACCACGCGAAAGGCGCCGAGCGCGGTGCGCGAGACCACTTCCTGCTCCACGTCCGCATAGATGCGTTGCCAGGTTGATTCGGGTGCGAGCTGGATCGGCGCCTCGTCATTGACGCCCTTCGAGGACACGGCGGGTGCTGGCCCCGCGAGGGGCATCACCTCGAAGCCGTGACCATCGCTGCGGCTGACGAGCCCCACCCGTTCCAGCCGTGCCAGAGCTTGGCGCGCCGGTGCGCGGGAGATGCCGAATCGCTCGGCCACGCGGGATTCCAGCAGCCGCTCACCCGGCGCGAGCGCGCCGGAAGCGATCTGCGCGGCGAGGATGTCGAAGGCACGTTCGTGCAGGCGCGGGGCGATGCCGGCGACGGGGCGCGCGCGGCCTTCGTCACCGGGCGTCGGCTTGGCCGCAGCCGCGGTGGCGGTGTCAGTCATCGCGTTCCGTCCACTCACGCCTCGTGTCCGTCGTTTCCGCCGCACCGGTCGCGGCTCGGCGGCAAGGTGCCCCACCGACGGGCAAGTGCCAAGCTCTCCAATGGGTTGCCAGATGGTTTGCCGGCTGACCCGATGCCGCACCAGGTGCGATATGAAAGAAGTTTACACCTCTATTGTCCAGTGCATACATAAGACACAGAATGGCGACGTCTGAGCGCCTCCCCAACGTTTGCCCCCAAGGATTGCCCCTCATGTCCGCGCCTGCTCCCCCGCCCTCGCCTGTCCGCTCCCTCGAACGGCACCGGGAGGACACGCTGTTCGCCTTCTGCACAGCGGCCCTCGCGGCGGCCGGGGCGGATGCGGCGAGCGCCGAGGCGGCGGCCCGCGCCATGCTGCATGGCTCGCGGTTCGGGGTGGACAGCCACGGTGTGCGGCTGCTCGACCATTATGTGACGGTGATCGAGGGCGGCCGGGTGAACGGTCGTCCCACGCTCGACTTCCGGGCCGGCGCGGCCGCGGTGGCGACGCTCGACGCCGGCCACGGCCACGGCGCGCGCGCTGCCTATGCGGCCATGGACCGGGCCATGGAGAATGCCGCCCTCTATGGCATCGGCGCCGTGGCCATCCGCAACTCGTCCCACTTCGGCGCGGCTGGGGCCTATGCGCTGGCGGCGGCGGAAAAAGGCTTCATCGGTCTCGCCTTCTGCAATTCGGACAGCTTCGTGCGCCTGCACGGAGGCGCGGAGCGCTTCCACGGCACCAATCCCATCGCCATGGGCGTGCCGGTGAAGGGCGAGGCGCCGTGGTTCCTCGACATGGCCACCAGCGCGGTGCCCTACAATCGCGTGCTGCTCTACCGCAGCCTGGAGCAATCCCTGCCGCCGGAAGTCGCCTCCGACGGCGACGGCTTCGATACCACCGATCCGCACAAGGTGGAGATGCTGGCGCCGCTGGGGGCGGCCTTCGGCTTCAAGGGGGCGGCGCTGGCCGGGGTGGTGGAGGTGTTCAGTGCCGTCCTTGCGGGAGCGCGGCTCTCGTTCGACATCGCACCCATGGGCGGGCCGGACTTCGGCACCCCGCGCAATGTCGGGGCCTTCGTGATGGCGATGAAGCCGGGGGCCTTCCTGCCGGAGGAGGAGTTCGACGCTGCCATGCAGCGCTATCGGCACACCCTGCGCAATTCACGTGCGGCGCCGGGAGATATGGTGATGGCGCCGGGCGACCGGGAATGGAAGGTGGCGGACGAGCGCCGTCGGGACGGCATTCCCATCGATCCCGCCACGGCCGAGGCCTTCGACCGCCTCGCTGTGCGATTCGGTCTGGCGCGGCCGAAAGCCGTTTAGCTCCAGGCCTTTCAGCCGAAGATGACCGCTGCGACGATGATGCCGTAGGCGGTGAGGAAGAGCAGGCTGTCCCGCAGGACCTGTCCGCGAACCGCTGTCATGGTGGGCCTCGTGGATTTCACTTTCGACTATTTCGCCGAATTTAATATCGAATGTGAATCCACGTCAAAAACATAATTTTTATGTAGTTTTTGCGCGCGCAAAGACGTCCGCTGCTGGAGCAAAAAGCCATCGGATTAGAGTATCCTGGGCCGGTCAGGCCATCCGGAGCGCCTCAAGGGCAGCTCGCATCTCGTCGGGCAAAGGCGCGGCGCGGCGTTCGGTGAGATCGAACAGCACCACCACGGTCTCGGCCGTTGCCATGCATTGGCCGTCCTGGAAGATAGCCTGCCTGAGGCCTACCGAGCTGCGGCCGAGGGAGATGACGCCCGTGCCGATCTCCGCCTCGCCCGGCCAGTGCATCTCCGCCCGGTAGTCGAGCACGAGACGGACGAGAGCGAAGCCCATGCCCTGCGGGGCGAGGCGGCGCGGCGTCAGCAGCAGGTGGGTACGCCCGGTCTCCAGGAAGGTGGAGAAAACCGCATTGTTGACGTGGCCGAGCATGTCGGTGTCGCCATAGCGGATGGTATCCCGCGCCTTCACCGGGAAGTCGTCGAGGACGGGAAGGGGCGCCTTGTCCGCCATCAGCCGGCCTTTCCCAGCGCGCGCCAGCCGATGTCGGAGCGGAAGAAGCCGTCCGGCCAGTCGATCCGTGCGATGGCCGAATAGGCGCGTTCGCGGGCCTCGGCGAGCGTGGTGCCGGTGGCGGTGACGTTCAGCACGCGGCCGCCGTTGGAGACCAGTGTGCCGCCCTTCATCCGCGTGCCGGCCTGGAACACGGTGACGCCCTCCAGCGCCGAGGCTTCCCCGAGGCCGCCGATGGGTGAGCCGATCTGGTGCGGGCCGGGATATCCGCGCGAGGCATAGACCACCGTCATGGCCGAGACCGGCGCCCACTGCGGCGTCACCTCGGCGAGACGGCCGGCGGCGGTGGCGTGGAGCGCCTCCACGAGATCACCGGCGAAGCGCGGCATCAGCACCTGGCATTCGGGATCGCCGAAGCGGCAATTGTATTCCACCAGCTTGGGGCCGGAGGCGGTGAGCATGAGCCCGGCATAGAGCACGCCGCGATAGGGCGTTCCGGCCTTGGCCATGGCGCGGGCGGTGGGGATGAGGATTTCCTCGATCGCCCGGCGCTCCAGCTCTTCCGTCAGCACCGGCGCGGGGGAATAGGCACCCATGCCGCCGGTGTTGGGGCCAAGGTCGCCGTCATAGGCGCGCTTGTGGTCCTGCGCGCTGCCGAAGGCGACGACGGTCTCGCCGTCCACGAGGGCGAACAGGCTCGCCTCCTCGCCCTCCATGAATTCCTCGATGAGCACCTCGGTGCCGCCACCGGCGAACACCTGCTCCACCGCGTCCACTGCCTCCTCGACGGTCAGGGCGACGACCACGCCCTTGCCAGCCATCAGCCCGTCCGCCTTCACCACGATGGGCGCACCCTGCGCGCGGATGTAGGCGGCAGCCTCGGCGGTGGAGGTAAAGCGGCCGAAGGCGGCGGTGGGGATGTCGTTCGCCTTGCACAATTCCTTCGTGAAAAGCTTGGAGCCCTCCAGCCGGGCGGCCGCCGCGGTGGGGCCGAAGGCGAGGATGCCGGCGGCGGCGAGCCGATCCACGAGGCCGGCCACCAGCGGCGCCTCGGGGCCGACCACCACCAGGTCGATAGTATGCTCCTGGCACCACTTCACGATCGTGTCGTGGGCGGACAGCGGGATGCCTTCCACCACGTCCGCGAACTCGGCGATGCCCGGATTGCCGGGCAAGGCGTAGAACTGACCAATGGTGGGGCTCTGCGCCAGCTTCCAGGCGAGGGCGTGCTCACGCCCTCCCGAACCGAGCAGCAGGATGTTCATGCGGCCTCCCCCGAGTTTCCGGCGGTCTTGGTTTCCGACGATCTTGGTTTTCTGCTCTCATCGCCTATCGGCTCAAGGCCGCGCAAACAAGGGGCAGGGCTCTGCGCTCGCCGCATGGGGCACCTTCCCGTTATGCTGGTTGGCCATCCATCCCGGTTTCGATTCGCATGACCGATGATGCCGAAGTCAGGGCCAACGCGCCCGAATGGAGCGTTTCCGAGCTGTCCGCCGCCTTGCGCCGGACGGTGGAGGACGCCTACGGCCACGTTCGGGTGCGGGGCGAAATTTCCGGCTATCGAGGTCCCCATTCCTCCGGCCACGCCTATTTCTCTCTGAAGGATGCCGGCGCGCGGCTCGATGCGGTGATCTGGAAGGGCACCTTCCAGCGCCTGCGCCTCAAGCCCGAGGAAGGGCTGGAGGTGGTGGCGACGGGCAAGCTCACTACCTATCCGGGAAAGTCCGGCTACCAGATCGTCATCGAGGCGCTGGAGTTCGCCGGTGCCGGCGCCATCATGGCCATGCTGGACGAGCGCAAGCGCCGCCTCGCCGCCGAAGGCCTGTTCGATCCCGCCCGCAAGCAGGAGCTGCCGTTCCTGCCCAGGGTGATCGGCGTCGTCACCTCGCCCACCGGGGCGGTGATCCGCGACATCCTGCATCGCCTCAACGACCGTTTCCCCCGCCGGGTGCTGGTCTGGCCGGTGCGGGTGCAAGGCGAGACCTCCGCCGCAGAGGTGGCCGCCGCCATTCGCGGCTTCAACGATCTGCCGGAGGGCGACCCCATCCCTCGGCCGGATGTGATCGTGGTGGCCCGCGGCGGCGGCGCGCTGGAGGATCTGCTCGGCTTCTCCGACGAGGCGGTGGTGCGCGCGGCGGCGGAGAGCATGATCCCGCTGGTCTCGGCCGTGGGCCACGAGACCGACGTGACCCTCATCGATTTCGCCGCCGACGTGCGCGCGCCCACCCCCACCGCCGCCGCCGAGATGGTGGTGCCTGTGCGCACCGATCTCATCGCCACGGTTGAAGACCTCGGCGCGCGCCTCGTCGCTGCGCCTCTGCGCCTCCTCGACCGTCGCCGCGCCGATTTGCGCGGCCTCGCCCGGCTACTCCCGGCCGCCGAAACCCTGCTGGCCCAGCCGCGCCAGCGCCTCGACCTCGCGGCCGAGCGGCTGCCCCGCGCCCTGCGGGCCAACGCCTCCGCTCATCGGCTCCAACTCGCGGCGGTCAAGGCGCGCCTCTCGCCGGAGGCGCTGCGCACGCGGCTGGCGCGCGCGGGTGAACGCCTCGAGGTGCTGGACGGGCGCATGCGGCGGGCGCTCGACGTGCAGAAAGACCGCCGGACGGCGCGCCTCGCGTCGCTCGCGCAACTGCTCAAGGCGCTCTCCTACAAGGAGGTGCTGGGGCGGGGCTTTGCGCTGGTGCGGGATGCCGGCGGCCATGCAGTGCGGCGGGCGGCGGACATCGCGGACGGCGCAGCCCTGAGCCTGGAATTCGCCGATGGCCGGGTCGCCGTGC
>JAYSCE010000130.1:3123-9657 GCA_041915035.1 Xanthobacter sp. | reverse complement strand
AAGAGCCTGGGCGGGCGTCTTCAGCGTCCGTCCACCTCAAGGCGCCGTCAGGGAGTCATCGCGAAAGAAATACACGATGCGGTCGCTTCCCACGTTGCATCTGCTCAGATCCACGGCCAATCGCGGGTAAGTGCATTCCGGCGATTCAGGCGGCCAACCTACTGATCCCGTGGCCAACTGGCTCGATCGCCCTCGCAGGCGTGGTGATTGGAATGTCCGATTTCGGGAGGTTCTCCAGCGACTGTTCTGGCGGTGTCGTGCATGGAAGTATTGAACCACCCTCCAACCTCATCTCCTGAGCCGAGCCGCCAGCGCGTCGATGAACAGGCGGACTTTCGACGGGATCATCCGGCTGGTCGGGTAGACGGCCCAGACGTCCAGCGGCTCGGGGACGGCATCCTGCAATTCGATGACCTTCACCCGGCCATCGGCGATTTCGTCCCGGACGAACCATAGGGACAGATTGGCAATTCCCAGTCCGCCCATGCAGGCCCGCAGCAATCCCTCGATGGAATTGGCCGAGAAACGCCCCTCGATCCTTGCCGTGATCAGGTGCTCGGGGGTCTTGAAGGACCAATGCGTCGTCCCGCTGGTGGCAAGGCATTCGTGCCGCGGGAGATCGCCCAGCGTCGCCGGCGCGCCATACTGTTCGAGATAGTCGGGCGAGGCGAGCAACACGCGCGGATTGTCAGCGAGCCGCCGCGCGACGAGGCTGCTGTCGTTCAGCTTGGCAATGCGGATGGCGAGGTCCAGACCCTCTGTGACGAGGTCGACCAGGGCATCCGTCATCATAAGGTCCACCTTCAGCGCTGGATTGGCGCGCATGAAGTCGGGGATCATCGGCGCGATAACCTTGCGCCCGAAGGCGGCCGAGCTGGTGAGCCGTAAAAGGCCGAAGCCGCCTTCCGTCACCGGGCGCACGCTCGCATAGGCGCTGGCGCGTTCTTCAAGCAGCGCGCGCGCATGCGGCAGGAAGGACTGCCCCTCGGGCGTCAGAGCCAGGGCGCGGGTCGTGCGGTGTACGAGCCGGGCGCCAACTTCCTTCTCCAATGCAGAGAGCTGGCGCGTGGCGGCCATGGGGGTGATGCGCAGGGTGCGGGCCGCCTTCGACAGGCTGCTTCCACCAGCTACCTCGGCAAGGATGGACAGAGCGAGGAAATCCATTCTAACGCCTCGGGATATAATCCTTATCCGGCGACCGTATCACACTCCTGCCCGGAAGCCGGTAAGTTCGCTCGTGACGAACAGCATTCTACCGGACGCGCCAAGTAATCTCGTCTCACACCTGACAATAGCCGATCGCGTCGGATGGCTCGCCGGCTGCACGGATTTCCCGTGTGGCGCGCCTCAGCCTGCCCTGCATCGGCAAGGCGGCGCCGATGCCGACATCCGCGTTCACACCCTCACCGCCCGTGATCGACACCTGCCATGACTGACATTCGCCACCACACCGTCCGCGCCAACGGCATCCGCCAGCATTTTCTGGAGGCGGGCTCGGGCGCACCGGTCGTTCTCCTCCATGGCTTTCCCGAGACCAGCTTCGCCTGGCGTCACCAGATCCCGGTGCTCGCGGAGCGCTTCCGTGTGATCGCCCCCGATCTGCGCGGGTATGGCGAGACCGACAAGCCGGCCGCCGGCTACGACAAGCGGACCATGGCAAACGATCTCGCGGAGCTCCTCAAGAGCCTGGACATCGGGAAGATCGCGCTGGTCGGCCATGACCGCGGCGCGCGCGTCGCCACTCGCTTCGCCAAGGACCATCCGGAACTTCTCGACCGGCTGGTGGTGATGGACAACGTGCCAACCCGCATCGTCGCGCGCTCCATGAATGCGCAGATCGCAAAGGCATATTGGTTCTTCATGTTCCACCTCGTGCCCGACCTGCCCGAGGCGCTGATCGCCGGGCGCGAGGACCTCTGGCTGCGGCACTTCTTTTCGGACTGGTGCTTCAATCCGGACGCGATCAGCGGTGCGGATTTCGATGCCTATGTCGCTGCCTATCGCGCGCCCGGCGCGGTGCGGGGTGCCATGTCCGACTACCGCGCCAATGCCGAGGACAATGCTCAGGACCTCGTCGACGCGGAGGTGAAGATCGCCTGCCCGGTCCTTTCGCTTTGGGGGGCCGACTTCGGCGCCGTGGGCAAGACCTTCGACATGGCCCAGGTGTGGTCCGAAATGGCCAGCGACCTCAAGGCCATACCGATCGAGCGCTGTGGCCATCTCCCGCACGAGGAACAGCCCGACATCGTCAACCGCCTCCTCCTCGACTTCCTCGACGGCTGGCGCGCCTGAAGCGCGCCAAGATCGCGACCCATCCATGCTGAAAGGACCACCTCCATGACCTCCATCCCTAAGGGCGCTACCGTCGTCCTCGTCCACGGCGCTTGGGCCGACGCCTCCAGCTGGCGGCTCGTCATTCCCTATCTCCAGCGAGAGGGCATCGATGTTGTCGCGGTGCAAAACCCGACCACTTCGCTGGCTGACGATGTCGCTGCCACCCGCCGCACGCTCGACAGTATCGACGGCCCGGTCGTGCTGGTCGGCCACAGTTGGGGCGGCACGGTGATAACCGAGGCCGGCAACGATCCGAAGGTGAAGGCGCTCGTCTATGTCGCCGCCTTCGCGCCCGATGCCGGCCAGTCGACCGGCGACCAGGTCGGCGCCCATCCTGCCCCGCCCGGCCTCGGCGGCGTCACACCGTTCGGCGAGGGCTTCCTCAAGATGAGCGAGGCGAGCTGGATCGCCAACGTCGCGCAGGACCTGCCCGAGCAGGACGCGCGCGTGCTCGCCGCCGTCCAGACGCCGCTGTCGCTCACCACCTTCAGCGACAAGGTCAGCACGCCGGCCTGGGCCGACCGCCCCAGCTGGTACATCGTGTCAAGCCAGGACCGTGCCGTGAGCGTGGAGCTGCAGCGCGAGCTCGGCCGGCGCATCAATGCCCATACCGTGGAGCTCGTCGCGAGCCACATGTCGCTGCTGTCGTTGCCGCAGGCCGTCGCCAACATCATTCGCGACGCCGTGAACGGCATTTCGGAAGGTTGAGGGGAGCGGGTGGCATGTGCACCTCTCCGATGCCTCGTGCCGTCGCATCGCGCGTTCTCGGTGATCAGCCCGCTGCTCGATTGAAGCGTGGGCGAACGTAAGGCCATGCTTGAATAAATCTACCGCCAACATCCGGTTTCGGACATCTCGGCAAGGTCCGTTTCTAGGGCCCGGCGGATGTAGCTCGATTGTCGGCGCAAGAGGTTGCAACTTGTTGGCTGAGGGGGGCGCCGCTCCCCTCAACTGGTGGACCCCATGTTTCAACCGCGATCGCAAGCGCGTGCTGAACCCCGTGGCACGGCGAACGCGCTTTGGTGCGCCGTGCCGCGAGAGAAACGCGGCTCAGCGCAGGTCGATGAGGATTTTCAGCTCCTGCCCGGCGGGGTCGAGAAGGGCCTCGAAGCCGCTCTCCACCACCTCGGAAAGGCGGATGCGGCGGGTCACCACCTTCTCCGCCGGCAGCAGGCCCTTGCCGATGAGCGCCGCCACCTTGGGCCACATCAGCGTCGAGTAGCACCACGAGCCGCGCACATCGATGTCCTTGAAGGTCACGGTGAAGCCGTCCACCGCCGGCTTGCCCACATGCAGGCCCACCTGCACCACCACGCCCTGCCGGCGCACGGCATCGATGCCCGTGGCGAGCGCTGCCTCGGCGCCCACGCATTCCAGCGCCACGTCCACGCCCACATGGCCTTCCGTCTGGTCGCGGATGGCGTCGGCCACGGCGTCGCGCTTCGGGTTGAGGGTGATGACATCCGGCAGGATCTGGCGCGCCATGGCGAGGCGGTTGTCGTTGGTGTCGGAGAGGAAGATCTGCGTTGCCCCTGCCGCCCGCGCCGCCAGCACCTGCAACTGGCCGATGGGGCCGGCGCCGGTGACGAGCACGCTCGATCCCGGCCTCACCCCGCCGCGCTCGGCGGCATAGACGGTGACGGCCGTGGGCTCCACCAATGCCGCCTGCTCGTCGCTGACGAAGTCGGGCATGGCGAAGACGTTGTAGTCGTTCACCAGCGCGTATTCCGCCATGCCGCCCCATTGCCAGCCGAGGCCGATGATGGCGAGACTTTCGGAGAGCTGGTAGAGGCCGCGGGTGCCAAAGTAATCGTCGCGCGGCGACACCATGGGCTGCACCGAAACCCGGTCGCCGACCTGCACATTCCGCACCTCCGCGCCGATGGCGACGACGGTGCCGCCAAATTCATGGCCCAGCACCTGCGGCAGCTTCGCGCCGGTGTAGGGATGCGGCTCGGTGGGAATGAAGATGGGGCCGGCGGCGTATTCATGCAGGTCGGTGCCGCAGATGCCGCAGAAGCTGTTGCGGATGACGACCTGGCGCGGGCCGGGCGCGGGCGGTTCGGCGATGTCCTCGACGCGCACGTCGCGCTTGGCGTGGAAGCGGGCGGCCTTCATGGGTGGTTCTCCCTTCTCTCTGTTCTTGGATGGTCAGGCCGGCTCGGTCGCGAGGGCGTCGAAAGCCTCCAGCGCCTTGCCCGCATAGACGGCAGACGGCCCGCCACCCATCTCGATGCACACGCCGAGGATCTCGGCCACTTCCGCGCGGGTGGCGCCGTGGCTCCGGGCATTGGCGGCGTGAAACACGATGCAGTCGGCGCAGCCCTGGTGGACCGCGATGGCCAGCGCCACCAGCTCCTTCATCTTGGCCGGCACGGCGCCGGACTTCGACGCCTCGCCCATGAGGCCGCGGAAGGCGGTCATCACTTGCGGCGCCGCCTTGGCGAGGGCGCCGAAGCGCTGGTTCATCTCTTTCAATTGCTGGGGCACGGAGGTCATGGCGGCTCCTCAGGTGAAGACCATGCCACCGTCCACGAGCAGGGACTGGCCGGTCATGAAGTCGGATTGGGACGAGGCGAGGAAGCGGGCGACGCCGACGAGATCGTCGGGGCGTGAGGCGCGGCCCAGCACGGCACCGGCCGCGAAGGTGTCGAACGCTTCGTTCTCGCCGTGGGTCAGGCCGCTGTCGCGGAAGCCCTTGTCGATCACCTTCCACATGTCGGTGGCCACCACGCCGGGGCAGAAGGCGTTGGCGGTGATGCCCTCCTTGCCGAAGGCGCGGGCGGCGGCCTGGGTCATCGCCACCACCGCGAACTTGCTGGCGCAGTAATGGGCGAGGGGCTCGTAGCCCTGCTTGGCGGCGATGGAGGCGGTGTTGATGATCTTGCCGCCGCCGCCCTGCGCGCGGAAGGTCTTCACCGCTTCCTGCATCCCGATGAGCACGCCGAGCGCGTTCACATCGGTGACGAAGCGCCAGTCCTCCTCGGTGATGTCGAGGAAGGGACGCGTCTGCGCCACGCCGGCATTGTTGAACAGCACGTCGAGTCGCCCGAACGCTGCGACCGCCTTGTCGATGAGGGCGCGCACCTGCGCCCGCTCGCGCACATCCACCGGCACGGCGATGGCGGTGCCGCCAGCGGCCGCGATCTCGTCCGCCACCTTGGTGGCGGCGGCCGCGGAAAGATCGGCGACGGCGATGCGCGCGCCGTCCTGCGCGAGGGCTTTGGCGATGGCGGCGCCGATGCCACCCGCCGCGCCGGTGATGATGATGCTCTTGTCCTTGAGGTCAGACATGCGTCCTCCTTCGCCGGTCGCGATAGCGCGCCGGCGTTTGTCGTTGCGAGGTTCCAGGCGGTCAGCGTTTGAGGTGGTCGAGCAGCAACTCGTTCACCCGGCCGGATTTCTCCATCTGCACCATGTGGCCGGCGCCGGGCAGCACCTCTACGGTGGCGCGGCCTTCCAGCGCGCCGGCATGGGCGGCGGGGATGACGCGATCGGTCTCGCCCCACACCACGAGAATGGGCGCGTCGGTCTGCTTCAGCTTCTCGGCCAGCACATGGGTCTGCCGCTGGGCGGAGAAGAGATTGGCGGAGAGGGCGGTCAGCGCGTTGTCCACGCCGTCGAGGCGCTTGTACTTCAGGATGTCCTCGATCAACTGGCGCGTCACTGTTCCCGGATCATGGAACAACTGCTCCAGCACCGGCTTCATGTCGCGCCGCGAGCCAGCGGCGACGAAGCCGTCGGTGTAACCGGAATTGATCTCCGGCCCGAGCCCCGCCGAGCCGATAAGCGCGAGGGAAGCCACCCGCGCGGGATATTCGAGCGCCGTGACGCTCGCCACCGCGCCGCCCATGGAATGGCCCACGAGATGCGCGCGCGGGATGGCGAGCGCATCCATGAAGGCGATCAGCGCGCCGGAAAGAAAGGCGAGGTTCGCCTCGCCCACCGCCTTGTCCGATTGCCCGTGCCCCGGCAGGTCGAGGGCATAGACGGTCGCCGCCCCCGCCAGGGCGTCGTTGTTGAACAGCCAGTTGTCGAGATCGCCGCCGAAGCCGTGCACGAGGATCACGGTCTTCTCGCCCTCGCCGCGGAGGGCATAGCGCAGGCGGCCGGCGAGCGTGTCCACGAATTCATAGCGTGGGCCTGCTGCTTCCGCCGCATCGCCCTCTTCCTCCGGCACCGCGAAAGCGGCGACGAAGG
>JAYSCE010000130.1:0-3113 GCA_041915035.1 Xanthobacter sp. | reverse complement strand
GGTGGTAGCAGGTTTCGATTGCCCGGCGGACCCAGGCGTCGATCTCGGCATCCGGCACGTCCGCATCGGCGAGCACGCCGATGAGCGCCTTCACCGGGTAGACCGTGCCGGGCGTGCCAAGGGTCCGGCGCAGGACGCCGGCATCGCCCGCCTCCACCACGCCGGCGATCTTGTCGGTCTCCACCTCCACAATCTCGTCGCCGATGGCGATCTGCGTGCCCTCCGGCTTGAGCCAGCCTGTGACCTTGCCCTCCGCCATGGAGAGCCCCCACTTGGGCATGACGATGGGCTTGATGCGCGTGTCCATCATTGTCCGATGCTCCGGCGGTCAGGCGGCGAGGGCCTGGGGGTGGGTCTTCAGCACGGCGGCTACGATGGCGTCGGCGGAGGGGATGTAGAGGTCCTCCAGCGCGGGGGAGAAGGGCACCGGCGTGTGCGGCGCTGTCACCATCTGCGGCGCCGCCTTCAGCGCCCCGAAGGCGTGCTGGGCGACGAAGGCCGCGACGTCCGTGGCGATGGAGCAGCGCGGGTTGGCCTCGTCCACCACCACCAGGCGGCCGGTGTTCTCCACGCTCTCGATCACCGTGTCCCAGTCGATGGGCGAGAGGGTGCGCAGGTCGATCACCTCCGCCTCGATGCCGCTGCGCTTCGAGAGGGTCGCCGCCGCCTCCAGCGCGCGGTGGACGGTGAGGCCGTAGCTGACGATGGTCACGTCCCGGCCATCGCGCACTACATTGGCCTCGCCGAAGGGGATGGCATAACGCTCGGTCGGCACGTCCGCCTCGCTGGCGTAGAGGTTCTTGTGCTCGCAGAAGATCACCGGATCGTCGTCGCGGATCGACTGGATCAGCAGGCCCTTGGCGTCATAGGCGTTAGAGGGGCACACCACCTTCAGCCCGGGCACGTGGGTGAACATGGGGGTGAGCATCTGCGAATGCTGGGCGGCGGCGCGGAAGCCGGCGCCGACCATGGCGCGGATGACCACCGGCGTCTTCGCCTTGCCGCCGAACATGTAGCGGAACTTCGCCGCCTGGTTCAGGATCTGATCGAAGCACACGCCCATGAAATCCAGGAACATCAATTCCGCCACCGGCCGCAGGCCGCAGGCGGCGGCGCCGATGGCCGCGCCGATATAAGCGCTCTCCGACAGGGGGGTGTCCATCAGGCGGTTGCCGTGCTTGCCGTAGAGCCCCTTTGTGACGCCGAGCACGCCGCCCCAGGCGTCCATCTCTCCCGGCGAGCCGGAGCCGCCGACGATGTCCTCGCCGAGCAGGATGACAGAGGGATCGCGGCGCATTTCAAGGTCGAGGGCTTCGTTGATCGCCAGCTTGAAGCTGAGGGTGCGGGACATGGTTTCCTCCAGGAAATCGTTGGGCCGTGCGGGTTCGCTGTCTTGGCTCAGTAGGAGACGTAAACGTCGCTGGTGAGCTCGTGCGGTGTCGGCTGCGGCGCCGACTTGGCGGAGGACACCGCATCGTCGATGAGGTTCGCGACCTCGCGGTCCATGAGCGCGATCTCGGCGTCGGAGACGATGCCCGCCGCCGTGACGCGATCGGCGAAGATCTTCAGGCAGTCGCGGTTGAGGCGGTTGAAGTCGTTTTCGCCCTTGGCCTTGTAGGTCTGGCTGTCGCCCTCGAAATGGCCGTAGAAGCGCACCATCTTGCATTCGAGCAGCGCCGGCCCGCCGCCCGCGCGGGCCTTGGCGATCAATTCGCCCGCCGCCTTGTGCACGGCGAAGAAGTCCGTTCCGTCCACGCTCACGCCCGGCAGGCCGAAGCCGTGTGCGCGGTCGAGGAAGCTGTCGACGCCCGTGGCATAGGTGACGGAGGTCGCCTCCGCGTATCCGTTGTTCTCCAGCACGAAGATGACCGGCAGGTTCCAGACGGCGGCGAGGTTCATGCTTTCGAGAACCGTGCCCTGGTTCGCCGCGCCGTCGCCGAAGAAGGTGATGCCCACGCCGCCGTCGCCCCGGCACTTGGCGGCGAGCGCCGCGCCGCAGATGAGGGGTGCGCCGGCGCCGAGGATGCCGTTGGCGCCCATCATCCCCTTGGAGAGATCGGCGATATGCATGGAGCCCCCCTTGCCGCGGCAGGAGCCGGAGGACTTGCCGTAGATCTCGGCCATCATCTCCGCCACGTCCACGCCCTTGGCGATGCAATGGCCGTGGCCGCGATGGGTGGAGGCAATGCGGTCGCTGTCGGCGAGGTGCATCATGATGCCGGTGGCGCAGGCCTCCTCGCCGGCATAGAGGTGGACGAAGCCGGGGATGTCGCCCTTGGCGAACTCCACGTGCAGCCGTTCCTCGAAATCGCGGATGGTCCGCATGGTGCGGTAGGCCGCGAGAAGCGCGTCCTTCTCCAGCGGGATGGGATTGTTGGACAGCGCGCCGTCGGCGGTCTGCATGGGCGTCTGGATGGGCGACGTGATGGACATGGGTTTTCCTCTCCTTCGGATCGACCGGACCGGCAGGGAGGAAGGGCACACAGACGCAGGTGCGCCCGTTCACGGCCCGCGCTGGCGGAGCGGGCCACGTTTCCATCCCTAGCCGTGTTCTTCAGTGCCGGCTTCGCGCCGGCTTGATGCAGAGGACATCAGCAAGGGGCGGGCCAATTGCGCCCCTCGCGCCAAAGCGTTGCGCGGCAAGGCGGAGACCCCGGCGTGGAGTGCGCGAACCTGAGGCGGAGGCGCCACAGGTGTGGCGCCGCGCGTGCCACACCTGTTGCAGCGTGGCCCTGACCATGGCCGTCGAGAACCGGGCCTGCCCCTCGGAAAGGCTTGCCGGCGCTCCATTTCGCGGCAACACTCGCCGGCAATAAAAAGCGATCTGGGAGGATCGTCATGCGACAGGAGCAAGTCGCGCATATCGACGAGCTGATGCGCGCGGCGAGCGGCTTGCCCGCGCCATCACGCGCGACGCGCGATCAGGTCATCATGACGTCCTGGCAGCGCTGCGTCAGCGAGCACAATCTCGATCCGGTGGTGTTGCGCGAGCCCCTCATCCTGCCCTCGACGCAACTGCGCGAGCACCAGGACGCCATGGACGAATTCATCCACACCGCACGCTTCGGTGTGGAGACGCTATACCGGGACGTGGCGGGCCTCGGCTACGTGCT
>JAYSCE010000129.1:0-9668 GCA_041915035.1 Xanthobacter sp. | reverse complement strand
GTGGTGTTCCGCCGCGACGGGAAGGAAGAAACGGCCACCGCCTCCGGCGAGGTGCTGCTCACCGCCGGCGCGGTGCAGTCCCCCCACCTCATGGAGCTTTCCGGCATCGGCCATCCGGATGTGCTGAAGGCGGCAGGCATTCCTGTCGTTCATGCATTGCCCGGCGTCGGCAACAATTATCAGGACCATTTCGCCACCCGCATGAACTGGCGGGTGAAGGAGCCCATCACCCTCAACGAGCAGACGCGTGGCATCGCGCTGGCCAAGGCGGTCGCGCAGTATTTCCTCACCCGGAAAGGCATCCTCACTCTGGGCACGGGCCTCGCCCATGGCTTCGTGAAGACGCGGCCGGGGCTCGCCGGACCGGACGTGCAGTACTTCTTCATGCACGCGAGCTACGCCAACGCCGCCGACCGCTCGCTGGACCATCTGCCGGGCATGACCATCGGCGTCACCCAGTTGCGGCCCCACTCGGTGGGCTCGATCCATGCGAAGAGCGCCGATCCGCTGACGCCGCCGGCGATTAAGCCGAACTTCCTCGCCGTGGAGGAGGACCGGGCCTGCCTTGCCGCCGGCATGAAGATCGCGCGGCAGATCGTCGATCAGCCGGCCATGGACCCCTACCGGGCCTTTGAGATGAACCCGGGGCCGGACTGCCGGAGCGACGACGACTTCGTGGAGTTCGCCCGCCGCACGGGGCAGACCATTTATCACCCGGTTGGCACCTGCAGCATGGGCACCGGGCCGCAGGCCGTGGTGGACCCGCACCTGCGCGTCATCGGTCTCGATGGCCTGCGCGTGGTGGATGCCTCGGTGATGCCGACGCTGGTTTCGGCCAACACGGCGGCGGCTGTGATGATGGTTGCCGAGAAGGCGGCGGACCTCATCAAGGCGGACCCCCGGGGCTAGTCAGCGGCAGCGCTACGTCAAACGCCAAAAGCCGGCGCGGGGATTTCCCCGGCCGGCGCCGAACGCCCTGTCCGCGATCCCGAAGGATCAGCGGCGGCGGAAATTCTGCTGGCGGCGTGCGCCGGGCGGCGGGGCGTTGCCCTCGGCCTTGTGGCGGAAGTTGATCCGGCCGCGATCGAGATCGTAGGGGGACATCTCCACCACCACGCGGTCGCCCTCGATGGTGCGGATGCGGTTCTTCTTCATCTTGCCGGCCGCATAGGCCAGAATCTGGTGGTCGTTGTCGAGACGCACCCGGAAATTGCCGTCCGGGAGCACTTCCGTCACAGTCCCCTCGAACTCCAGCAGTTCTTCCTTCGCCATATAGTCGTCTCCAGCGGTCCCGCGGCGCGGGACGAATTTGGCGGGCTTATCTCACAAAATCGCCCGATTTCCCATAGGTGGGTCACGCGGGGCCGGGAAAAAGGCCCGGCGTGACCTGTTCAACGCAGTGTGACGGGAGCGCCGAGGCTCAGCGCACCGGGCGCTTGGCGCCTGCCGGACGGCTGGCCGGACGCTCGCCCCGGTTGGACACGGACTTCATGAAGCCGAGCCCGCCGAGATCGGCGCCGGGACGCGAACCGCGATCGCCGCCGCGCTCACCAGACCGCTCGCCCCGCGGGGGACGGGCTTCGCCACGATGCTCTCCGCTGCGCTCACCACCACGACCCTCGCCGCCACGGTTCTGGCCGTCACGACGGCCGGCGCCGTTGCCGGCACTCTGGGCGTTGCGATGGCCTTCAGCTGCGCGCTCGGCACGCGGCTGGGCGGCACGGGCCGGACGGCCCTCGCCGGCCGGGCGCTCGCCGCGCGGCTCACGGGCTTCCGAACGCTGGCCCTGGCCACGCCCGCCCTCACGCCCCTCGGGACGCGGACCACGCGAGCGCTGCGGGCCACGCTGGCCGGGACGGCCACCGCGACCACCGATGAAATCGTTGCGCTCGGCGGTCTCGTCGCGCTCCTCCAGCTCGATGGGCGGGGCAGCGGGAATGTCGAAGCGCATGCCTGCGCCGCGGCGGTCCGTGGCCGGGATCTGCAGCTTGATGAGCCGCTCGATGGACTTGAGATACGCGCGCTCCTCGTGATCGCAGAAGGAGATGGCGATGCCCTCGCGGCCGGCGCGCGCGGTGCGGCCGATGCGGTGCACGTAGCTCTCGGGCACGTTGGGCAGGTCGTAATTGATGACGTGGCTGACGCCCGTCACATCGATGCCGCGCGCGGCGATATCGGTGGCGATCAGGGTGCGGATCTTGCCCTCGCGGAAGGCGAGGAGCACGCGGTCGCGCTGGTTCTGCGACTTGTTGCCGTGGATCGCCTCGGCGGCGATGCCGCACTTGGCGAGCACGCGCACCACCTTGTCCGCGCCGTGCTTGGTGCGGGCGAAGACGAGGGCGCGGTCGATCTCCTCGGTGGAGAGCACCTCGGCGAGGAGCTGGCCCTTATTGGGCTTGTCCACGTGGATGACGCGCTGCTCCACCCGGTCGGCGGTCTTGGCCACCGGGGTGACGGCGACGCGCACCGGATCATGCAGCATGCCGCCCGCCAGCTCGGCGATGGCCGGCGGCATGGTGGCGGAGAAGAACAGCGAGTGCCGCTTGTGCGGCAGCCGACGCACCACCGCGCGGATGGCATGGACGAAGCCCATGTCGAGCATCTGGTCGGCCTCGTCGAGGACGAACATCTCCACCTGGTCGAGCTTCACGGCGTGGTTTTCCACGAGGTCCATGAGCCGGCCGGGGGTGGCGACGAGCACATCCACGCCGCGGGCGAGCGCCCGGATCTGCCGGCCCATGGGCACGCCGCCGATGGCAAGCGTCACCGAGATGCGGGCATGGCGGCCGAACTTCTCGAAATTGTCCACGATCTGGCCGGACAATTCGCGGGTGGGCGACAGCACCAGCGCACGCACGGACTTGGGGTCCGGACGACGGGGATGGCGCACGAGGCGATCGAGGATGGGGAGGGCGAAGGCAGCGGTCTTGCCGGTGCCGGTCTGGGCGATGCCGATCAGGTCGCGGCCGTTGAGGACCTGCGGGATGGCTTCAGCCTGAATGGGGGTGGGAGTGACGTGATTCGCTTCGGTGAGGGCGCGAACGATGGGCTCGGCAAGGCCGAGGCTCGAAAAAGAGGTCAAGCTCTGACTTTCATATGCGAGCGGCACCGGCGCAGCCTTTTGGGCGCGGCGCGGCTCGCGGGATTTCGACATCCCGCGTGGCCAGGGGTGTCCAAGGGCAAAAGATGTGATCGGGCAAAGCCGCTTGCGATGCCTCACCGACGAAACGCCCAGTCACGGCGTCGTCCAGATCGAAGCTCCAGCGGTCTCCGCTACGCGGCCCGAGCGCGCTAAGGGGAGGAAACCAACTGCCTCCATCGGCGCGATGCACCGCATATGGACGAGACCCGTGACGATTTCAAGGCGAATGGTTGGGCAGGCGGAGCTTTGCGCCGTCCGAATGCGTCGCGTGGCGCCATTTCGCCCGAATGTGCGTCCAGTAGGACACGCTGAAGCAGTCGCCCGGGTTGGCGCGCGGCAGGGCCTTGCGCCCGCAGGCCACGCCGCCGATCCTCGCGGCAGGAGGAGACATGTTCGATTTTTCCGCCATCGTCGCCGCGACCACCGCCTTCGTCGAGCAGCACCACTATCTCGCGCCGGCTGTGGTGTTCGGGCTCGCCTTCGGGGAATCGCTGGCGCTGATCTCCTTCTTCATTCCGGCAACCGTCCTGCTGCTGGCCATCGGTGCGCTGATCGAGGCGGCGGGGCTGCACTTCTTCCCCATCTGGCTCGCCGCCGCCGCCGGCGCGGCGCTGGGTGATGCGGTCTCCTACTGGCTCGGCTTCCATTACAAGGAGCGCGCGAAAGGCTTCTGGCCGCTGTCGCGCCGGCCGGACCTCGTGGCCCGCGCGGAGGACTTCTTCCAGCGCTTCGGCGTGTGGGGCGTCGCCATTGGCCGCTTCTTCGGCCCGCTGCGCGCAGTGGTGCCGCTGATCGCCGGCGTGCTCGCCATGCGCCAGAGCCACTTCCAGGTCGCGAACGTGACGAGCGCCGGCATCTGGGCCTTCGCCATGCTGGCCCCCGGCGCGGCCGCGCTGAAGCTCATGGGCTTTTAATTCGGCCGGCGAGAAGCGCGGCTTCATGCCGCACTGCAGCAAAGACCGTCGGGACGCCTGAGCTTTGGCGGTATCCTGAGCGGCATCCTGGCGGATCCTGACCTTTGGGAATGGCCGAGCCTATTGTCTCGCCGCGGCATCCTGTATATCGATGGACATATCACAGGCCCATTGCCGAGGTGCCATTGCCATGTCCGGATTTATTGCCTCCCGCCGCCTGATCCTCGGTCTCGTCTTCTCGGCGTTTGCCGCCGCGCCTCTCCCCGCGGCCGCGCAGGAGACCGTGACCGTGTTCGCCGCCGCGAGCCTCACCAACGCCTTGCAGGACATCGCCAAGGCCTATGAGGCAAAGGGCAACAAGGACAGCATCAAGTTCTCCTTCGCCGCCTCCTCGGCGCTGGCCAAACAGATGGAGGCCGGCGCGCCCGCCAACATCTTCGCCTCCGCCGACCTCAAGTGGATGGACTATACCGACGGCAAGGGCCTGACGCTGCCCGCCACCCGCGTGAAGCTGCTCGGCAACGAGCTGGTGCTGGTCGCCCCCGCCGACAAGGCGAAGCCGGTGACCATCTCCAAGAGCCTTGACGTGGAGGCCCTGCTCGGCCCCAACGGCCGCATCGCCACCGGCCTCACCGACAGCGTGCCGGTGGGCGTCTATGCCAAGCAGGCCTTCACCAATCTCGGCCTGTGGGACAAGATCGGCCCCCGGATCGTCGGCTCGGAGAGCGTGCGCGCGGCACTGGCGCTGGTGGAGCGCGGCGAGGTGCCTTACGGCGTCGTCTACGCCACCGATGCGGCCATCGCCAAGAATGTGAAGATCGTCGCCACCTTCCCGGCCGACAGCTATCCGCCGGTGGACTATCCCTTCGCCCTCGTGAAGGGCCAGGATACCCCCGCCGCCAAGGCCTTCTTCGCCTTCGTCCAGAGCCCCGAGGCCAAGGACATTTTCAAGAAGTACGGCTTCTCGGTGAACTGAGCCGCCCCGCGGGGGGCGCGGCGCGGAACGGGAATTGCTTATTGGGGGCAAAAGGCCGAGCCTGTTTCACGAGCGAGGCGCGGCCTTTTCGCAGGCGGATTTGTTCGAGATGTTGCTCACTCCCGAAGAATGGACGGCCGTGCGGCTGAGCCTCGAGGTGGCCTTCTGGGCCACCCTGTGGAGCCTGCCGCCGGCCATACTCATTGGCTGGGTGCTCGCCCGGTTCGAGTTCCCCGGCAAGGGCATCTTCGACGGCATCGTCCACCTGCCCCTCGTTCTGCCCAAGGTGGTGGTGGGCTATCTGCTGCTCATCGTCCTCGGCAATCGCGGCTATCTCGGCCAGTATCTCCACGAGTGGTTCGGCATCTCGCTGATCTTCTCCACTGCGGGCGCGACCGTCGCGGCGGCGGTGGTGAGCTTCCCGCTCACGGTCAACGCCATCCGCCTCGCCATCGGCGGCATCGACAAGGGCATCGAGACGGCGGCGCGCACGTTGGGGGCCAGCAGGCTCGACGCCTTCTTCACCGTGACCCTGCCGCTGATGATGCCCGGCGTGCTCTCGGGCTGCCTCATCTCGCTCGCCTCGGCACTGGGCGAATTCGGCGCCACCATCACCTTCGTTTCCAACGTCGAGGGCCAGACGCGGACCATCCCGCTCGCCATCTACAGTGCCACCCACATGCCGGACGGCGATGCCATGGCGCTGCGCCTGACGGTGGTGTCGGTGATCCTCGCCCTCGGCTCTCTCATGCTGGCGGAGATGGCGGACAAGCGCATCCGCGTGGCGCTGGGCCAGATATGATCGAGATCGACGTCGCCCTCGCCCGCTCCACCGGCTTTCACCTGAAGGCGAATCTCAGGGCGCCCGAGACGGGCGTGACCGCCCTGTTCGGCCGCTCCGGCTGCGGCAAGACCACGGTGATCCAGCTGGTCGCCGGCTCGCTGACGCCGGACACCGGGTACATCCGCGTCGGCGACACCGTGTTCTTCGACAGGCAGGCGGGCATCAACCTGCCCATGGAGCAGCGCGCGGTCGGCTACGTGTTCCAGGACGCGCGGCTGTTCCCGCACATGACCATCGAGAACAACCTGCGCTACGGCGAGCGCCGCACCAAGCGGCCGCACACCATCAAGTTCGACGCCGTGGTGGAGATGCTGGGCGTCGGCCACCTCTTGCAGCGCCGGCCGCACACCCTGTCCGGCGGCGAGAAGCAGCGCATCGCCATCGGCCGGGCGCTGCTCTCCCAGCCGCGCCTCCTCCTGATGGACGAGCCTCTCGCCTCGCTGGACGAAATGCGCAAGGGCGAGATTCTTCCTTATCTCGAGCGGCTGCGCGACGAGCTGAGCCTGCCCATCCTCTATGTCAGCCACTCCATCGAGGAGGTGCTGCGCCTCGCCGATGCGGTGGCGGCGCTGGCCGACGGCAAGGTGATCGCCTGCGGGCCCCTCGCCGATGTGCTGTCGCGGCCCGAGCTGCTGCCGGTGATCGGCCGCTTCGACATCGGCACCATCCTCGACTGCATCGTGACGGCGCACGACCCGGACCTCGGCCTCTCCACCGTCTCCTTCGCGGACGGCGAATTGCGCGTGCCGCTCGTCGGCCGCCCGGTGGGGGCTCCGGCGCGGGCGCGTATCCGCTCGCGCGATGTGTCGCTATCCCTGTCGCGGCCCATGGACGTGTCAGTGACCAACCGGATTTCCGGCACCATCTCGGCCATCACGCGCGCGGAAGGCCCGTTCTCCGAGGTGGAGCTGGCCTTGTCCGCCGGCCGCCTCAGCTCTCTGGTCACACAGGAAAGCGTGCTGCGCCTGGGCCTTGAGCCGGGCATGCAGGTGTGGGCGATGATCAAGGCGGTGACGGTGGACAGCCGTCCCATGGGCTTTAGCTCGCCCGGCGCGGAGATCGTCAGCCCGCCTGCTTCGCGACCGGCCCGGCCAGCGGCGAATCCGCCTCAGGATCCCCCGGCTCTGCGTGTGATTTCGGGTGGTAATCCGCCGCAAGGGCGGACGTAAGCTCGTCCAGCGCCCCGCTGGTGGCCTTGGCGGCCTGCCGTTCCATGGCGCGGTAGAGCGCGATCACCCGCTCGCCGAAGGCCGTCACCTCGGTGCCCGCGCCGCGGCGGCCGGGGAACGTGACGATCACACGCTGCTCGAACATGCGGTCCAACTCATCCACCAGCAGCCAGGCGCGGCGATAGCTCATGCCGATGGCCTTGGCGGCGGCGAGGATGGAGCGGTGCTCGCGGATCGCCTCCAGAAGCTTGATCTTGCCCGGTCCGAGGCGCCGACCGTCGGCGAAGTCCACGCGCAAAAACAGGCGGGTGCCGTCCCGGCCCTGCCCGTCCTTGGTGCGGCTGTCCTTGCTGCGGCCACTGCCGCCCGTTCCGCCGCTCATGATGCTTCTCCTCGGATGCCGCCCGGCGCACCGCCTGTCCCGGGAGCCCGGAACAGCGCGCTCAGCATACCGGAAGCCGGCGACCTCGGAAACGCCGGAGGGCGACGGAAGCGCTCAGAAGATCAGGCGCGGGAGGAGGCTCAGGCGCGGGACACTTGGCCACCGGCCGAATGGCCGGCGCTCTGGCGGCGCGGGGCGGCCGAAAGGCGGCCGTTGACGATGGCCGACAGGCCGAGGATGACCGCCACCGTCGCCACATAGGCGATCACCTGCATCCCCGTGGGCTCGGCGCGGTAACCGATCAGCGTGCGCAGCACGCGGCCCAGTGCGCTGTCGTCGGCGAGCAGCCAGCTCGAATTCCACACCGGCTCGGCCAGCGACTGGATGAAGCCGGAATCCTGCAGGATGCCAACCACCTGCGCGGCAAGGCCGGCGGCCAGCAGCGTGATGAGGACGGACGTGACCTTGAACAGGTGCTTGAGCGGGATCGCCACGAGGCCGCGATAGAGCAGCAGCGACAGGGCCGCCCCGCCGGCGAGGCCCGCAAGGCCGCCGAGCACCACCTGGCCCGTCGAGTCGGCGCCGGTGCTGGCGATGCCATAGAGGAAGAGCACGATCTCGACGCCCTCGCGCAGCACGGCCATGCCGACAACAATGGCCAGCGCGGCGAGGGGCTTGCGCCCCTCCTTCACGTCGCGGCCGACTTCCCGCATCTCCATGACCATATGCTTGCCGTGGCTCGCCATCCAGACGACCGTCCACACCAGCATGACCACCGCGACGGAGAGGATGGCGGCGTTCAGGATGTCCTGGCCAGAGCCATCGAAGGTAGAAGCGATGGTGTCGGCGAAGAGCGCGAGCACGCCCGAGCCGGCGATGCCGCCCAGAATGCCGAGGCTGATCCAGAGCCCGCGATGGCGGATGCCCTCGGAGGCGGCGAGCACCACGCCGGTGACAATACCGGCCTCGAGGACCTCCCGGAAAACGATCAGAAGCGCGGCAATCATCGCGACCTGTCCTTCTGTCCCCGACGGCCGCTGCCGGCACGCACGAGCGGGCACAAACGCTGCCCTGAGGGCCATCGCCCCGGGGGCGATCAAGGCCGGCGGGACGAAAACCAGTTGAATATGACGAAATCCTATCACCCGGGTGCGGCCCCTGTCACGGCAACGGCCGAGGTTTGGAATTGTTCAAATGAAAAGCTATGAGCCCGACTGCAAGCGGATCAGACTATAGTTGGAGGGCGGCTGCACCCGGCCGCGATCGGCGCGTGTTCAGCGTTTGCAGCGGGGCGCGGCGAAACGGCCCAGTGCGCCGCGGATACAGGTGACGTTACGTCTTCTACTAAGGAGTGCGTCGCTTTGACTTGGGAGCGGCAAGTCGATGCCCCACAGTCTGGACATGGAACAATTCCATTATTTTCCCAAGCGCTTGCCCGTCACCAGCCCGCCTCATACTCTCCGCGGCGACGGGGCAAAGGCCCCGGTTCCGGTTGTCCCTGCCCCGGTTGCCCGGGCGCCGGTTCCTGTTTCGAATTTCAAGGAGAGAAGGTCGATGCGCGCGCATTTTATCGGCGCAGTCATCGCGTCAGTCGCAGCCTTGGCGAGCCCCGCGCTCGCGGACGCGCCGAAGCCGCGTGACGTGATCGTCCACTATGCCGACCTCGCCGAGGTGTCCTACGGGACGTCCGCCGCCACCGCCAAGGACATGCAGAAGGCCATCGACGCCTTCCTCGCCGCCCCCAGCGCCGACACCCTCGGCAAGGCGCGTGACGCGTGGAAGGCGGCCCGCGTCTACTACCAGCAGACCGAGGCGTTCCGCTTCGGCAACAAGATCGTCGACGAGTGGGAAGGCAATGTGAACGCCTGGCCGCTCGACGAAGGCCTCATCGATTACGTGGACAAGAAGAGCTACGGCGAGAAGTCGGACGAGAACCCGCTCTACACCGCCAACGTGATCGCCTCGAAATCCATCCGCATCGGCAAGAAGACGGTGGACGTTACCAAGATCACGCCCAAGCTGCTGCACGAGCTGAATTCGGCCGGCGGCGTCGAGGCGAACGTGGGCTCCGGCTGGCACGCCATCGAATTCCTGCTGTGGGGCCAGAACCTCCACAACGCGACGCCCAGCCAGGGCCAGCGTCCCTATACCGATTACGACCTGAAGAATTGCACCAACGGCAATTGCGACCGCCGCGGCGAATATCTCAAGGTCGCCACCCAGACGCTGGTGGCCGATCTC
>JAYSCE010000128.1:0-9678 GCA_041915035.1 Xanthobacter sp. | reverse complement strand
ACGTTCACGTCGTCCTGCGGGATGATGCCGCCAGCGACCACGGGCACGTTCGCGAGGCCTGCCGCGCGAAGCCGCTGCATCACCTCGCGGATCAGGGGCACGTGGCTGCCGGAGAGGATCGAGAGGCCCAGGATGTGCACCTGCTTCTCGGCCACCGTCTTCACCAGCTGTTCCGGCGTCACGCGGATGCCGTCATAGATCACCTCGAGGCCGGTATCGGCGGCGCGCACGGCGATCTGCTCGGCGCCGTTGGAATGGCCGTCGAGGCCCGGCTTGCCGACCAGGAACTTGATGCGGCGGCCGAGCTTCTCGGAGACCGCATCCACATTCTTGCGCACCTCTTCGAGGCCCTGCGTGTCCACGCGGGCGGCGCGGCCGACGCCGGTTGGGGCGCGGTATTCGCCGAACACCTCGCGCAGACAGGTGCCCCACTCGCCCGTGGTCACGCCCGCTTTGGCGCAGACGATGGAGGGCTCCATGATGTTGCGGCCTTCCTGCGCCGCGCTCTTCAGCGCCGCCAGCGCCGCATCCACCGCCTTGGCGTCGCGTGCCTCGCGCCACGCCTGAAGGCGCGCGATCTGCTCCGCCTCGACGCCCTCCGGCACGGTGAGGATGGCGCCTTCGCCGGTGGTGAGCGGCGAGGGCTCGCTCTCGGTCCAGCGGTTGACGCCCACCACCACCTGGTCGCCGCGCTCGATGGCCTCGAGGCGCCGGGTGTTGGACTCCACCAGCTGCTGCTTCATGTAGGAATTCTCGATGGCCGCGACGGCGCCGCCCATGGCGTCGATCTGCGCCAGCTCGGCGCGGGCCTCGGCCTTCAGCTCCTCCACCTTCTTGGCGATCTCGGTGGAGCCGTCGAAGATGTCGCCATATTCGAGGAGGTCGGTCTCATAGGCCACCACCTGCTGCATGCGCAGCGACCATTGCTGGTCGAAGGAGCGCGGCAGGCCCAGCGCCTCGTTCCAGGCCGGCAGCTGCACCGCGCGGGCGCGGGCCTTCTTGGAAAGGGTGACGGCCAGCATCTCCAGAAGGATGCGGTAGACGTTGTTTTCCGGCTGCTGCTCGGTGAGGCCGAGGGAGTTCACCTGCACGCCGTAGCGGAACAGCTTCTGCTTGGCGTCGGTGATGCCGTAGCGGTTGACGCAGATCTCGTCCCAGAGGTCCACGAACGCGCGCATCTTGCACATCTCGGTGATGAACCGCATGCCCGCGTTCACGAAGAAGGAGATGCGCCCCACCACCTCGCCGAACACCGCGCCTTCCGCCTCACCGGACTTCTTCACCGTGTCGAGGATGGCGATGGCGTTGGCGAGCGCGAAGGCCAGCTCTTGCACCGGCGTCGCCCCGGCTTCCTGCAGGTGGTAGGAGCACACGTTCATCGGGTTCCACCGGGGCAGATGCTCGGTGGTGAAGATGATGGTGTCCTTCGTCAGCCGCATGGAGGGCGCGGGCGGAAAGACATAGGTGCCGCGCGAAAGATATTCCTTGATGATGTCGTTCTGCGTCGTGCCCTGGAGCTTGGAGCGGTCCGCCCCCTGCTCGTCGGCGGTGGCGATGTAGAGCGAGAGCAGCCACGCCGCGCAGGCGTTGATGGTCATGGAGGTGTTCATCTCGGCCAGCGGAATGCCCTGGAACAGGGTACGCATGTCGCCGAGATGCGAAATGGGGACGCCCACCTTGCCCACCTCGCCGCGGGCGAGCGGGTGGTCGCTGTCGTAGCCGGTCTGGGTCGGCAGGTCGAAGGCGACGGAGAGGCCGGTCTGGCCCTTGGCGAGGTTGGAGCGATAGAGCTTGTTGGATTCCGCGGCGGTGGAATGACCCGCATAGGTGCGGAAGAGCCAGGGTTTGTCGCGGACCACCATTTCCTAATCCCCATCCATCGCTTTTGGATATTTGCCGGGATTGTGCGTCGCAATGCGCGCGCCGTCGATGGGAAATTTATCCAATACCGGAGGGCGGCGCCCCTCCTGCCCGCTGGCGTGGCGGGGTGCCGGAGGGGCGCGAAACCTCAGCGCTTCACCAGCGAGATGACGAACAGCAGGATCACCGCGCCCAGCGTCGCGGAGATGATCTGCCCGATCACGCCGCCCACCAGGAACACGTTGCCGAACAGGAAGCCGCCGATGATGGCGCCCACGATGCCGACGGCGATGTTGCCCAGGAGGCCGAAGCCGTAGCCCTGGAAGAGCTGGCCCGCCAGGAAGCCGGCGATCGCGCCGACGATGATCATCCAGATGATGCCCATGACCTACTCCCCATGCCCTTGTGTCGACGCCGGCCGTCCGGCGCGGAACACCGCCACTTTAGCGGGGCGCGCCGCCGCCGGAAACGCCAGCGGGGCCGTGGACGCGCATTCTCCAGTGCCGCAGCGCCACATGGCCGAATGTCGGGGTTGAGAATGGCTCTCGCCTTGGATTTTTTCTCTGCTACGCTGCATTGCGAGATAGGGACTAAAACGACGCGACCGAAACGGTCCACACCAGGAGAGGACGACAGCCATGGCCCAGACGGCAGCCGCCAATACGAACGAGGGACCGGTGAAGGACCTTTATGAGCTCGGCGAAATTCCGCCGCTCGGCCACTTGCCTGCCAACATGTATGCCTGGACCATCCGCCGCGACCGCCATGGTCCGCCGGAGCAGTCGTTCCAGCTCGAAGTGGTGCCCACCTGGGAGCTGGGCGAGAACGACGTGCTCGTCCTCGTGATGGCCGCCGGCGTGAACTACAACGGCATCTGGGCCGGCCTCGGCCAGCCGATCTCCCCCTTCGACGTCCACAAGGCGCCGTTCCACGTCGCCGGCTCGGATGCCTCGGGCATCGTCTGGGCGGTCGGTTCCAAGGTGAAGCGCTGGAAGGTCGGCGACGAGGTGGTCGTCCACTGCAACCAGGACGACGGGGACGACGAGGAGTGCAACGGCGGCGACCCGATGTTCTCCCCCTCCCAGCGCATCTGGGGCTATGAGACGCCGGACGGCTCCTTCGGCCAGTTCTGCCGCGTGCAGGCCCGCCAGCTCATGCCGCGTCCCCAGCACCTCACCTGGGAAGAGAGCGCCTGCTACACCCTCACCATGGCCACCGCCTACCGCATGCTGTTCGGCCACCCGCCGCATACCGTGAAGCCGGGTGACTACGTGCTGGTGTGGGGCGCCTCGGGCGGCCTCGGCGTGTTCGGCGTTCAGCTCGCCGCCGCCTCCGGCGCGCACGTGATCGGCGTCATCTCGGACGAGACCAAGCGCGACTACGTGCTCGGCCTCGGCGCCAAGGGCGTCATCAACCGCAAGGACTTCAAGTGCTGGGGCCAGCTGCCCACGGTGAACTCGCCGGAATATGCGGAGTGGCTCAAGGAAGCCCGCAAGTTCGGCAAGGCGATCTGGGACATCACCGGCAAGCGCGACGTGGACATCGTGTTCGAGCACCCCGGCGAGAGCACCTTCCCGGTGTCGACGCTGGTGGGCAAGCGCGGCGGCATGATCGTGTTCTGCGCCGGCACCACCGGCTTCAACATCACGTTTGACGCCCGCTACGTGTGGATGCGCCAGAAGCGCATCCAGGGCTCGCACTTCGCCCACCTCAAGCAGGCCTCCGCGGCCAACAACTTCATCATCGACCGGCGCGTGGACCCCTGCATGTCGGAAGTGTTCCCGTGGGACCGCATCCCCGAGGCGCACACCAAGATGTGGAAGAACCAGCACGCCCCCGGCAACATGGCGGTGCTGGTGAACTCCCCCCGCACCGGCCTGCGCACGTTCGACGACGTGCTGGAGGCGCTTCCGAAGAAGTGAGGCGGGGCGCGCTTGCGCGCCCGCCCTTCCCTGCCATCGAGGACGATCTCAGGGCCGCGGCACGCCGCGGCCCTCTTCGTTCGCGAAGGACAGTTCGGTGCCATCGGCCGGCCGCGGCGCCGCAGACGGTCCGGCGCTCTCCGCTGCCATCTCAAGCGTCGCGAGGTCCGGCGGCGCCGCCACCACGCGATTGCGTCCGGCGCGCTTGGCGGCATAGAGGCCAGCGTCACCGCGCCGGAACAGCGTCTCGATGCTGGCGCTTTCCCCGGACGCGACGCTGGCGCAGCCGATGCTGACGCTGCAGTCGAGACGCCGGGTCGCCGGCGTCGTCAGCCCGCGGACCGAAAGCCGCAGCCGCTCCGCCACGGCGACGGCCTCCGCTTCCGCCTCGGGCAGCAGCACCGCGAACTCCTCGCCGCCCACCCGGCCGAACAGATCATGCGCCCTGAGCGCGCGGCTCAGGCGCTCGGTGACGGCGGCGAGCACCTCATCGCCCGCCGGATGACCGAAGGTGTCGTTGACGCGCTTGAAGTGGTCGATGTCCACCAGCAGCAGGGAAACCGGCTCGTCCCCCTCCGCCGCCCGGGCGAGCCGCTCGCGCGCGGCCTCGAAGAAGGCGCGGCGGTTGAGGATGCCGGTGAGGGAATCGATGGTGGCCGCGCGGAACAGCCGGCGGTCCACGTCCTCCTTCAGCAGCAGCAGGAAACCGACACCCCCGCCCACGCAATAGCCGAACATCACCAGCAGCCCGAACGACTGCACGGGCGGCGCGTCGAGCACCGTCAGCCCGGCGCCGAAGCCGGCATAGGCGCGCAACAGGAAGGAGACCGCCACGAGCAGATAGAAGCCGGCGATGATGCGCTGGAGGCGCGAGCCCGCCGCATCCCCCGCCAATACTGCGAACGCCACGCCGAACAGCGCGCTGATCACGGTCGCGGCATAGCCCACGTAGAGCCCAGGCGTGGTGGCCGCGAGGACGAAGACCACGCTGCCCAGCGCCGCAACGCCGAACAGCAGCGCCGTGACGCCGCGCCGGCGCACGCGTGCGCCGATGATGGTCGAGATCTCCAGCGCGAAGCCGAAGAAGATGGTGATGTTGGCCAGATAGACCGAGGCGAGCGCGGAGATGTCGCCGCGCAGTCTGATGAGCAGGCAGGCGACGCCGTGCAGCACCCGGGCGAAGACGAAGCGGCGGATGAGACGCTGTTTGGTTCCCGTCTCGCGATAGCCGAGCAGCAGCAGGCAGACCACGAGATCCGCCAGGAACATGAGGCGGAACAGGGTGCGCACGTCGAGGGTGGTGAAGAACAAGCCGGAGAGGGTCATGCCCCGCCCTCCCGGATGCCCCGCGCCGGACGCGAAGGTCTATCCCGCTGCGGTGCCGCTGCCGCTGCCGTCCCCAAGACGCAAGCCCCCCGCGATGCAGGCGCCCCCCGGCCCGGCATTGCATCGGCAGTCTATACGCAGATCACCCGGCGGCAGAAGCCGGGGCCGTCCTCATATTTCGGCGCAACGCCTTCAGGCTGCAGGCTTCAGCGCCTGCAACTCTCCCGGAAGCGCATAGGCCCAGCCCGAGATGGAGCCGGCGCCGAGGCAGATCACATAATCGCCCGGCTTGGCGAGGCCGGAGACGATGCCCGCCAGTTGCTCCGGCCCATCCAGCGCCGTCACCGAGCGATGGCCGTGGGCGATAAGGCCCTGCACCAGATGGTCGCGGTCGGCGCCTTCGATGGGCGCCTCGCCGGCGGTGTAGACCGGCGCCACTACCACGTGGTCGGCATCGTTGAAGCAGGTGCAGAATTCGTCGAACAGGGACGCGAGACGGCTGTAGCGGTGCGGCTGCACCACGGCGATCACCTGCCCCTCGCTGGCCGCGCGGGCCGCCTTGAGCACGGCGGCAATCTCCACCGGGTGGTGGCCGTAATCGTCGAACACCGTCACGCCGTTCCACTCGCCGGTGCGGGTGAAGCGCCGTTTCACGCCGCCGAACGCGGAGAGCGCCTCGATGATCTTCTCGTCCGGCACCTTCAGCTCGTGCGCGACGGCGATGGCGGCGGTCGCGTTCAGCGCATTGTGCTTGCCGGGCATGGGCAGGCGCAGCCCGCGGATTTCGTGCACGGTCTCGCCGGCACGGTTGCGGAACACCACGCCGACTTTGGTGACGCCGCCCTTCAGGTCCACGTCCACGAGGCGCACGTCGGCCTGCGGGTTCTCGCCATAGGTGATGACGCGCCGGTCCTCGATGCGCCCCACCAGCGCCTGCACCACCGGATGGTCGATGCACATCACCGCGAAGCCGTAGAAGGGCACGTTCTCCACGAACGCCTTGAACGCCTCCTGCACCTTGTCGAAGGTCTTGAAGTGGTCGAGGTGCTCGGGGTCCACATTGGTGACGATGGCGACTTCCGTGGGCAGCTTCAGGAAGGTGCCGTCGCTCTCGTCCGCCTCCACCACCATCCAGTTGCCGTCGCCGAGGCGGGCGTTGGTGCCATAGGCGTTGATGATGCCGCCGTTGATGACGGTGGGGTCGAAGTTGCCCGCATCCAGCAGGGTCGCCACCAGCGAGGTGGTGGTGGTCTTGCCGTGGGTGCCGGCGATGGAGACGCAGCTCTTGAGCCGCATCAGCTCGGCCAGCATCTCGGCCCGGCGGACCACGGGCAAGCGCTTGGCGCGGGCGGCCATCAGCTCGGGATTGTCGCGCTTGATGGCGGAGGAGACCACCACCACGTCCGCATCGTCCACATTGGCGGCGGCGTGGCCGATCATCACCTTGATGCCGCGCTCGCGCAGGCGCTTCACGTTGGCGCTGTCGGCCACGTCCGAGCCCTGCACCTCGTAGCCGAGATTGTGCAGCACCTCGGCGATGCCGCTCATGCCGATGCCGCCGATGCCGACGAAGTGGATGGAGCCGAGGCCGGACGGCAGCTTCATGCGCTGTTTCCCCTGAAGGTTGCGACCGCGCCGCCGCCCGCCAGATGCCGGACGAGACCGCCCAGCCGCTCGGCGGCGTCAAGCACGCTCTGGCTTCTGGCCCGTTCGGCCATGCGCGTCAATGATGCGGGTTCGGCCGCGAAGGTATTGAGTTCCAGCGCCAGCCGGTCCGGCTCGAATTCCACCTGCCGCAGCACCAGCGCCGCGCCCACCTCGGCGAGGGTGCGGGCGTTGGCGGCCTGATCCTGGTCCAGCGCGTGGGGCAACGGCACGAGGATAGACGGCCGGCCCAGGGCGGCCAGCTCGGCCACCGTTCCGGCGCCGGAGCGGGAGATGACGAGATGGGCGCGCGCCATGCGCGCCGGCAGATCGTCGAAGAAGGTCTTCACCTCGGCCCGCACGCCGAGCCGGGCATAGGTGGAGGTGACCCGCTCCAGATCCTCCTCCCGCGCCTGTTGGACGAGGACGAGGCGGGCGCGCAGATCGGCGCCCAGCCGTTCGATGGCCTGCGGCACCACATCGGACATCACCCGCGCGCCCTGGCTGCCGCCGAAGACCAGCACGTGGAGGTCGCCGCCGGGCACCGGCGGATCATAGGGCGCGGCCGCGGCGGCGATGGCGGCGGGGCGGAGCGGATTGCCCGTCCATACCGCCTTGGCCTTCAGCGCGGGATCGGCATCCACCACGCCGGGAAAGCCGGTGGCGATGGCGGTGACACGGCGCGCCAGCAGCCGGTTGGCCCGGCCCATCACGCCGTTGGCCTCATGCACGATGCTCGGCACGCCGGAAAAGCTCGCCGCGAGCAGCGGCGGGACAGTGGGGTAGCCGCCGAAGCCCACCACGGCCACCGGCTTCACCCGCCGCAGCAAGGCGAGGCTGGAGACGAAGCCCGAGGCGAGGGCGAGGCCGGTGCGGGCGAGCGAGATGGGAGAGCGCCCGCGCACCGTATCGGCCGGAAGCACGTGCAGCTCCCGCGCCGGGAAATGCCCGGCATAGCGGGCGGCGCGGGCATCGGTGGCGAGATCCACCGTGAAGCCCTGCCGGGTCAGCACGGCGGCCAGCGCCTCGGCCGGAAACAGGTGGCCACCGGTGCCGCCGGCGGCGAGAAGGACGAGATCGGTCACATTACCCTCCGGGTCGCGTGCGGCAGTGCCCCGGCAATGCGGCGGTTCCGCGTCGGCGCGACCTTCGATCAGGCCGGATCGGCAACCGCCGCGGGCGGCGGCGCCACCGGGCGGGCGAGGCTTTCGCCCCGGCGTGCCTCGCCATGCCCCTCGCTGAGCCGCGCCAGCGCCGCGGCACCGGGCCGCTTGCGCGAGAGGGCCAACAGCATCCCCATTCCAAATGCAATCGAGATGAGCGAGGAGCCGCCATAGGAGATGAAGGGCAGCGTCATGCCCTTGGCCGGCGCGATATGGACGTTCACCGCCATGTTGATGGAGGCCTGCAGGCTGAACAGCAACGCAAGGCCGGTGATGGCGAAGCGGGTGAAGGGGTCGCTCTCCTTGGAGGCGCGCGAGAGCGAGCGCAGCAGGATGAAGGCGAACAGGGCGAGGATGATGAGGCAGAGGATGATGCCGAATTCCTCGCCCGCCACCGCGAACACGAAGTCCGTGTGGCCGTCCGGGAGCATCCGTTTCATGGTGCCCTCGCCCGGCCCGGTGCCGAACCAGCCACCGCTCCGGAACGAGTTCAGCGCTGCGTCGATCTGGTAGGTGTCGCCGGAATCGGGGTTAAGGAAGCGGTTGATGCGCTTCTGCACATGGGCGACGGTCATGTAGGCGATGAAGCCGCCGCCGGCGCCCACGCCCACCAGCCCCACCATCCAGATCCAGCGCAGGCCGGCGAGGAAGAACAGGGATGACCAGACGAGGCAGATGAGCAGGCTCTGGCCGAAGTCCGGCTGCTTCACCAGCGGGCCGAGCACGCTGCCGAGCAGCAGGAAGGCGAACAGGGTCGCCGGCATCTCCGGCCGCTTGGTGCTTTCGGCGAACAGCCAGGCGGCGAGGATGACGAAGGCCGGCTTGATGAATTCCGACGGCTGAACGGTGATGCCGGCAATGGTGAGCCAGCGCCGCGCGCCCTTCACCTCCGGCCCGAACACCAGCGTCGCGAGCAGCAGCACGAAGAACACGCCGAACACCACGACGCAGGTGCGCCTGATGGCGCGCGGCGAGAGGAAGGAGGTGGCGATCATCACCACCGCAGCCGGGATGAGGAACAGCACCTGCCGGTTCACGAAATGGAACGGATCGGCGATGTTCAGGCGGGCTGCCACCGCCGGGCTCGCGGCGAGGCAGAGGATGATGCCGATCACCATCAGCCCGCCGAGGCTTGCGAGCAGGGCGCGGTCCACCGTCCACCACCATTCGCTCAAGACGGTGCGGTCGGCGCGCGACATCATGGGACGCATACTCCGGGACGGGACATTTCCCGCACCATGCCCCCGCGTTGGTTGACGGCGGATTAAGGACGTTCCGGCGCGGGCGGGCTCGCGCCCCGTGCCCGGTAGGACGGAAGGTTCGGCGCATCCGCGGGGGGTGGGTTGCGCGAGAGATCGGCGACCAGCGCCTTCATCTCCCCGATCTCACGAACCTGCGCGTCGATGATCCGGTCCGCCAGCAGCCGCACGCGCGGATCGCGGATGTGGGCGCGCTCGCTGGTGAGGATGGCGATGGAATGGTGCGGGATCATCGCCCGCATGTACGCCACGTCGCCGACCGTCACCTGCGTGCGCACCAAAGCGAGCGCTCCGGCGAAGACGGCGATGCAGGCCAGGAGGATGGCGAGGTTGATGCGGCGGTTCGGATACATGCCCCACATGAAGCCGAGCATGATCGCCGCCATCACGGCCCCCATGACGAGAGCCATGAAGGCGCGGGTTTCGCTGAAGGCCACATGATCGAAGGCGTAGGTGTTGAGATACATCAGGCCGAACATCACGACCGTTGAAGTTGCGATCATC
>JAYSCE010000127.1:7660-9680 GCA_041915035.1 Xanthobacter sp. | reverse complement strand
GACGGCAACGGCTACGTGGGCAATCAGAACCTCGAGCCCGAAGCCGCCCACACCGCGAGCTTCACCGCGACCTGGCACGACCCGGTGCGCAATGCCTGGGAGCTGCGCGTTTCGCCCTACTACAGCTATGTGGTGAACTATATCGACGCCGACCGCTGCCTGCTGCCGGGTTGTCTGGCGTCGAAGCCCAACAACCCATATGTCACCAACGATTTCGTCTTCCTGCAGTTCGCCAACCACGATGCGTGGCTCTATGGCGTGAACATCGACGGCAAGATGGAGCTGTGGAACGACCTCGCCTGGGGGCAGGGCGTCTTCCGCGGTAACCTGAACTTCGTGCAGGGCCAGCGCACCGACGGCGTGAACCTTTACCACATGATGCCGCTGAACGGTGTCATTGCGGTGGACCACAAGCTCGGCAGCTGGACCAACAGCCTCGAACTGCAGATGGTGGCGGCCAAGGTGCTGGTGAGCCAGGTGCGCAACGAGTTGGAGACCTCGGCTTACGCCCTGCTCAATTTCCGCACCAGCTATGAGTGGCAGCAGTTCCGCTTCGACTTCGGCGTCGAGAACATCCTGGACACCAACTACAACCTGCCCCTCGGCGGCGCGAACCTCGTGAACTACCAGGTCTCGTCGATGATGGGGACATCTGCGGCGTGGGGCTTCCCGGTCGCCGGCATGGGCCGCTCGTTCAACACGCGCGTGACCTACACGTTCTGAGAAAACGGGGGCGCCGCGCGGCGGCGTCCCCGATCGCTCTTGCCCACGGGCCTTGCTTCCGTCGGCCGGTTCGGCTAAGAGCGGCATCCCGTACTCGTGAGCGAAGAGCAGAGCGCCCCCGTGTCGTCCCGCACGACCAAGACCGCCGCCTCTCAGCCCCGGACCATCAAGGTTCCGGGCAACGCTCTTATTCTGCGCGCGCTTCTTCTCCTTAGCCGCCCCTGAGGGCCGGCCGGGCTTGCGCCTGGGCACTCAGGGGAACCGCCGCCGCCGGGCTTGAAGGGGCGGTCGTGGTGAACACCTGCGCCGTCACGGACAACATATCCCCGCCAGACGGGCCGCGCCGGACGCGAGAAGGACCATGCTCATGACTGCCAATGCCACCGCCGGCGCCAACGACCGCGTCGTGATCTTCGACACCACCCTGCGCGACGGCGAGCAGTGCCCCGGCGCCTCCATGACCTTCGAGGAGAAGTTGGAGGTCGCTGCGCTGCTCGACGAGATGGGCGTGGACGTCATCGAGGCCGGCTTCCCCATCGCCTCCATCGGCGATTTCGAGAGCGTGGCGGAGATCGCCCGCCGGGCCAAGAACGCCACCATCGCTGGCCTCGCCCGCGCCATTCCCGGCGACATCGCCCGCTGCGGCGAGGCGGTGCGCCATGCCCGCCGCGGCCGCATCCACACTTTCGTCTCCACCTCGCCGATCCATCTGGAGCACCAGATGCGCAAGTCGCAGGAGGAGGTGCTGGAGATCATCGCCGCCACCGTCACCCAGGCCCGTAACCTGGTGGAGGACGTGGAGTGGTCGGCCATGGATGCCACCCGCACCCCGCTCGACTATCTCGCCCGCTGCGTGGAGATGGCCATCAAGTGCGGCGCCACGACCATCAATTTGCCCGACACGGTGGGTTACGCCACGCCCGACGAATACCGCACCATGTTCCGCACCATGCGCGAGAAGGTGCCGAACGCGGACAAGGCGATCTTCTCCGTCCACTGCCACAACGACCTCGGCCTCGCGGTGGCGAATTCACTGGCTGGCCTCGAAGGCGGCGCGCGGCAGATCGAATGCACCATCAACGGCATCGGCGAACGCGCGGGCAATGCGGCGCTGGAAGAGGTGGTGATGGCGCTGTCGGTTCGGCGTGACGTGCTGCCCTACCAGACGAGCGTGAACACCCATGCGCTCACTCGCGCCTCCAAGCTGGTATCGGCGGTGACCTCCTTCCCGGTGCAGTACAACAAGGCCATCGTCGGCCTGAACGCCTTCGCCCATGAGAGCGGCATCCATCAGGAC
>JAYSCE010000127.1:0-7650 GCA_041915035.1 Xanthobacter sp. | reverse complement strand
GGGTCAAAAGGGGCTTCAATCTTGTATTCGCGGTTTACTCCTTTCCGGTGCCTTTACAAAATGGCAATGGAGGCCGGTACGGCATAGGCCATGTTAGCGGCATCCACCAGGACGGGATGCTGAAGAACAACCAGACCTACGAGATCATGACCCCCGAGAGCGTGGGCGTCACCAAGACCTCGCTGGTCATGGGCAAACACTCCGGCCGCGCCGCCTTCCGCGACAAGCTGAAGACGCTGGGTTACGAACTGGGCGAGAACGCCCTCAACGACGCATTCGCCCGCTTCAAGGATCTCGCCGACCGCAAGAAGGTGGTCTACGACGAGGATATCGAGGCGCTGGTGGACCAGGAGATCGCCCTCTCCCACGACCGTATCAAGCTGCTCTCCCTGTCGGTCATCGCCGGCACCCACGGGCCGCAGCGCGCCACCATGCGCCTCTCCGTGGACGGCGAAGTGAAGACAGAGGAGGCGGAGGGCAACGGCCCGGTGGACGCCACCTTCAACGCCATCAAGGCGCTGGTGCCCCATCAGGCCAAGCTCGACCTCTATCAGGTTCACGCCGTGACCGAGGGCACGGACGCGCAGGCCGAGGTGTCGGTGCGCCTTGAGGAGAACGGCAAGGTGGTGACCGCCCGCGCCGCCAATCCGGATACGTTGGTCGCGTCCGCGCAGGCTTACATCACGGCGCTCAACAAGCTTCAGATGAAGCGCCAGAGCGTGAATGCCCAGAGCGCGGTGGGCTGAAGCCCGCCTCAGCCTGTCCCATGAAGAAGGCCGCCCCGAAGGGCGGCCTTTTTCGTTTCAGCGTCAGTTTCGGCCGGGCCCGTCGCCGCCCGGCCCGCCAGCGGCACCTCCCGGGCCAGCCGCGCCGCCGGGCCGTGCCGCCGGTGCGGCAGGGCCGGGACGGGCGGCGGTGGCTCCACCCGGCGTGGGGCCGGGCTGGGCGCGCTCACGGGCCGCCGCAGCAGCTGGCTCGCGTGCCGGTCCATCGCTTTGCGCCCGATTGGCCGGTCGCTCGGCTGGCGCAGCCCGCTGAGGCGCGGGACGCTCGGGGGTCCGTTCCGGAGCCGCGCGCTCCGGCGTCGCCGCCCGTTCGGCGGGGCGGGGGCGATCCGGGCTGGGCCGTTCCGGCGGCGTCGCGCGCTCGGGCCGCTCGCGCTCGGCGCGCGGGGAGGGGGCGTTCTTCGGCTGGTCCATCTGACCGGGGGAAGGACGCTCCTCGCGCCCGCGGTCCGGACCCGTGGGCACCTGCGGACGGTTTTGCGAGCCGTTCTGCTCCGGCCGGGCGTTGCCGTCGGGCCGGGACTGGGAGGGATTGGCCGGCCGGTTGGGCGGGGTCTCCGGCTGGCGGCCCTGATCGGGCTGGGCCTGCCGGTCCTTGCGCTCGGCGGGATTCGCGGCGGGCGGCGTATCCGGCTGGCGGGCGCGGTCCGGCTCCGCCTGCCGCTCGCTGCGCTCCGGCTGTCCACTGCGGGGGGGGTCGGGACGCGCCACATTGGGCGGGGTGCGGTCCGGCGGGGTGGTCGGTGCATCGGGATTGCGCTGCGGCGTTCCGGGCGGCGTGCCGGGCGCGCCCGGGCGGGCGGCCTCGCCGGGGCCGGGCGGCGGCATAGGCGCGCCGGGGCGGGCATTGGGGCCACCGGGACGATTATCGTCCGTGGCGCGGGCCGGCAAGGCGTTAGGCCGCTCCTGACGGATCTTGTCGATCACCTGCTGCGCCCGCTCCTGCCGCTGCTCCACCCGCTGCTGCAGCTTCTCGTTGCGCGCCTTGATGGCTTCCAGGCGCTTCTCCTGCAGTTCCTTGGCATCGCGGTTGGCGTCCTGCACCGTCTGCCGGAGGCGGTCACGCTGGCGTTCGCGCAACTGCTCGATCTCGCGTTCATAGGCGCGATTGTTGCCGGACCAGCGCTGCTCGCGGAGCTGGCGGCGCTGGTTGTCGTCGATGACCGAGAGCAGTGCCGCCGAGGGCGCCGCGAGGCCGGGCACCCGCTCGCCCACATAGTTGCGCACCAGAATGCGTCGGTCCTGAGGGATCTCACGCTCGAAGCGCGGCGGCGGCGGCACCCGGTTGGCGCGGGCGACCCGGGGGCCGTAGATACCCACATATCCGCCGCGGTCGTCGAACTCGTCGCGGTAATTGTCCACGAACACCACGCGGCGCGAGGGGATGCCCCCCTGCACCACCGAATCGAATTCGCGACGGTCGACGAAGCGGGTCATCACGACGCCGTCGCGATACACCGGCTGGTAGACGCGCGTATTGTCCCGAGACAGCCAGACCGCGATCTGCGCGATGGGCGCCACATGCAGCGCCAGCTCCGGTGCCGCCAGATAGCGATCCTCCACGAACACCCAGCTTTCCGCCACCGGCGGGTCCATGACCCGCGGCGCGCCATAGGCATAGCCGCGGGAATCGGGAGCGATGGGCGCCCAGCCGGTGTTGCCGCCGCCGCGACGCCAGGTCACCCAGGCCGGAGCCCAGGTGTCGCCGGGGACCCAATACCAGCCATAGGCTGGCTCATAGCCCCAGCGGCCATAGTGATAGGTCGCCCAGGCGAACGGCTCCGCCGAATCCCAGTACCAGCCGTAGTCGTCGGTCCAGAGCCAGCGGCCCTCCTGATAGGGCCGCCACGAGGCATCGAGGCCGGACGGCACGAAGACGTAATCGTAATCGGGATGGCGCACCCAACTGCCGTGCTGGGCCAGCGGCTCGTAGAAGATGTTGATGTCCACCCGCTCCCGGCCGGCCTGCTGGGGCTGGCCCTGGGTCCGTTTCTGCGCCTGCTGCGCGGCTGCCGGCGTCGCAACGGCCAGCGAAGCGACGGCGGGAACCGCGAGCGCCAGCGCCACGGTGGAGAGCAAGGCCCGGCTGAGGGGCGAGGGCGAGATTCTCATGGCGTCTCCTTTCGAGATCGTCCTTTGAGAACCTGCGGCGGGACGGCTGGTTCCTCCTCCGACGCGTCTCGAAAAGCCAAGCCGTGACATGGGGTTGAGGAAGGAGGCTTGGCCTTGGTGCGGCCAGAAGGTGGCACCTCGGCAACGGACGCGGTGCCATGGTGCCAGTAACGTTGAGGCAATTGGGACTTGACGCAAGGGCGCGTGCGACTTTCAAAAGGATAGGAAAGGGACGCTGAAGGATCCCTGGAGGAGGACATGCCCATGCGAATGCTCTCGGCCGCCCTCGCGCTTGCCGCGGCGATCGGATTCACGGCGACGGCGAAAGCGCAGGACTATCCCACGCGGCCGATCACCATGGTGGTCCCCTTCGCGGCCGGCGGCCCGACCGACACGGTGGCGCGCCTCGTCGCGGAATCCATGTCGAAGACGCTGGGCCAGCAGGTCATCGTGGAGAATGTGGGCGGTGCTGGCGGCACCCGTGGCGCGGGGCAGGTGGCGAAGGCCGCGCCCGATGGCTACACCATCCTGCTCCACCACATCGGCCAGGCCACCGCGGCAACGCTCTATCGCAAGCTGCCGTACAACCCGGCGACGGATTTCGAGGCCGTCGGCCTCGTCACCGCCGTGCCCATGACGATGATCGCCAAGCCCGGCTTCGCTCCCAAGACCATGGCCGACGCCGTGGATTTCGTGAAGGCGAACAAGGACAAGGTGACTTACGGTAATGCTGGCGTCGGCTCCGCCTCGCATCTGTGCGGCATGCTGTTCATGTCCGCGATCGGTACGCAGATGACCACCGTTCCCTATCAGGGCACAGGTCCGGCCATGAACGACCTCGTCGGCGGCCAGATCGATCTGATGTGCGACCAGACCACCAACACCACCGGCCAGATCAAGGGCGGCAAGGTGAAGGCCTATGCCGTCACCACCAAGGACCACGTGAAGTCGCTGCCCGACCTGCCGACCATGCAGGAGAGCGGCCTCAAGGACTTCGAAGTGGCGGTGTGGCACGGGATCTACGCCCCCAAGGGCACGCCCAAGGCCATCGTCGACAAGCTCAACGCCGCCCTGGACGTCGCGCTCAACGACCCGAAAGTCGTCGCGCGCTTCGCCGACCTCGGCACCGAGCCGGAGCCCAAGGACCGCCGCAGCCCGGCCTTCCACAAGGATTTCGTCATCGCCGAGATCGCCAAGTGGAAGCCGGTGATCCAGGGCGCCGGCGTCTACGCCGACTGACGGCCCACACGTCTCCAACCGGCGTCGCGGCCGCCGGACGCCGCCGCGACGTGGGCTGACATTGCCGGGCTACGTCCACGCCGGCGCGTCCTCTCAAAAACATCCCGCGCGGCCGGAGCCAGCCGCGCGTGCCTTCACACAGCAGGCCAACTGCCAGAGCGCACCCAGAACGCGCCGGCATCGAGGGGGGACATGAACATCATCCGCAATCCGAAGGACGTCCTGTCGGGCCTCCTCTTCATTGCCCTCGGGCTCTTGTTCGGCTGGCAGACGCAGGACCTGCCCATGGGCACGGCGGTGCGCATGGGGCCGGGCTACTTCCCGCTCGTGCTCTCGGTGCTCCTGGGCCTGCTCGGGCTCGTCATCCTCATCAACGGCCTCCGCTTTCCCGGAGAGATGCCGAGCGGCATCGCCTGGCGTGCGGTGCTCGTCATCACCGGCGCCGTGGTGTTCTTCGGCTTCGGCGTGCGGCCCCTCGGCTTCCTGCCCGCCCTCGGCATCTCGGTGTTCGTTTCGGCGCTGGCCTCGCGCCTGTTCACCTTCAAGACGGCGCTGCTGAACACCGCGGTGATGGTGATCTTCGCCTGGGCCGTCTTCATCAAGGGGCTCGGCCTGCCCATACCCATCATCGGCCCGTGGCTGGGCGGATATTGAGGAGGCGCCCATGGACCTTCTCGACAACCTCGCCCTCGGCTTCTCGGTCGCCCTGTCGCTGCAGAATGTCTTCTACTGCTTCGTTGGCGCGCTGCTCGGCACGCTGATCGGCGTGCTGCCGGGCCTCGGGCCGGTGGCGACCATCGCCATGCTGCTGCCGCTCACCTTCGGCCTGCCGCCGGTGTCCGCCCTCATCATGCTCGCCGGCATCTATTACGGCGCGCAGTACGGCGGCTCCACCACGGCCATCCTCATCAACCTACCGGGCGAATCCTCGTCGGTGGTCACCGCCATCGACGGCCACCAGATGGCCCGCAAGGGCCGGGCCGGCGCGGCGCTCGCCACGGCGGCGCTGGGCTCCTTCTTCGCGGGCTCGGTGGCGACCTTCCTGCTCGCGCTGTTCGCGCCGCCGCTCGCCAACCTCGCGCTGCAGTTCGGACCGCCGGAATATTTCTCCCTGATGGTGCTGGGCCTCATCGCCTCGGTCACGCTGGCGTCGGGCTCGGTGGTGAAGGCCATCGCCATGATCGTGCTGGGGCTGATCCTCGGCCTCTCCGGGCAGGACATCTACACCGGCACGCCGCGCTTCACCTTCGATCTGCAGGAGCTCTCCGACGGCTTCGACTTCGTCGCGCTGGCCATGGGCATGTTCGGCATCAGCGAGATCATCCGCAACCTCGAGGACGAGCACCAGCGCTCGCTTGTCGCGGCCAAGGTGAAGAGCCTGATGCTCACCAAGGAGGAGTTCAAGCGCATCATCGCGCCCGTCCTGCGTGGCACGGTGATCGGCTCCTTCCTCGGCATCCTGCCGGGCGGCGGGGCGATGCTCTCCTCCTTCGCCTCCTATTCCATCGAGAAGAAGATCTCGAAGAACCCGCGCGAGTTCGGGCGCGGCGCCATCGAGGGCGTCGCGGGGCCGGAGAGCGCCAACAACGCCGGCGCGCAGACCTCCTTCATCCCCATGCTCACGCTGGGCATTCCCTCCAACCCGGTGATGGCGCTGATGATCGGTGCCCTCATCATCCAGGGCATCACGCCCGGCCCCAACGTGGTGACGGAGAAGCCCGACCTGTTCTGGGGCGTCATCGCCTCCATGTGGGTCGGCAACTTCATGCTGGTGCTGCTGAACCTGCCGCTCATCGGCATGTGGGTGCGCCTGCTCACCGTGCCCTATCACGTGATGTTTCCGGCCATCATCGCCTTCTGCTGCATCGGCGTGTACAGCGTGAACAACAACACGTTCGACGTGTACACCATGGCGTTGTTCGGCCTGCTCGGCTACGCGCTGGTGAAGCTCGATTGCGAGCCCGCGCCGCTGCTGCTGGGCTTTGTCATCGGCCCCATGCTGGAGGAATACCTGCGCCGGGCCATGCTGATCTCGCGCGGCGATCCCACCGTGTTCGTCACCCGCCCCATATCGGCCGTGCTGCTGCTGCTCGCTTTGGCTGCTCTTGTGGTGGTGCTGCTGCCCTCCGTGCAGAAGGGCCGCGAGGAGGCCTTCAAGGAGTAAATCCCCAAGCGGCGACGCGGCGGCGGGAAGACCTGTGGAAATCTTCGCCGCCGCGCTGCTTCAGGCCCTTGCCAGCCCGAAACTCATTTGCTACACGAACGCCTCCTTCGGGG
Organism: Xanthobacter sp.; assembly: GCA_041915035.1. Lineage (GTDB taxonomy): Bacteria > Pseudomonadota > Alphaproteobacteria > Rhizobiales > Xanthobacteraceae > Xanthobacter. The sequence goes on along the minus strand of JAYSCE010000127.1, from coordinate 1,237 downwards.
GCCACCCCGGACGGGCGCATAGCTCAGTTGGTAGAGCAGCTGACTCTTAATCAGCGGGTCCTAGGTTCGAGCCCTAGTGCGCCCACCATTTAAATCAAAGACTTAGGCTAGTTTCACCGTTTCAGTTTCCTGATCTGAAACGGTTTTTGAAACGGTTTTGGCTGAAGTTTGCGATTGGGCCGCATCGCCCACGATCAACTACGATCGCACTTTCCACCCATCCTCGGATAAAGGGCTAGAAGTCAGCCTGAGGCTCGTCGTTTGCGATCGGCGGGATGTCCTCGGCTCCGATTGGACCGGTACGGGTGGGACTGCCGTCATTGCCACAGCGATGGACAACGGCTGAGCGCTAGAGTGAGAGGTTGGTCCGGATTTCCGTGACGGGTTGAGAATCGGGAGAAAGGCTTCCGGCGCCCGTCATGGAGTTTGGTCCGATGACTGAGGTTCAAGTTCTGGATGGGCACCGCGATGCGGCGGGCGGCTACAGGGTGGATGCGAGCCGCGGCGGGGTGATCGGCCGCGTGTCCTCCGAGTGGTTCTCCCGGCCGGCGGACGAGCGCTACCTGTCCCTGTCGGGGCTCTATGGTGCGGTGCGCGGCCGGTCCGACCGGAGCCGGACGCGCACCGTGGAGAGCGCCGCCATCCGCGTCGAAGCGAGCCGAGAGGTGCCGGACCGGCTGATGCTCGCGCTGCCCGGGGCAGACGCTCCTGTGGCGCCCACCCATTGGAGCTTCGGCCAGCTTGCGAGCCTCACCGGGGCGCCGGCGGCGTATTTGCGCCAGCTCCCGGCCCCGCTCGCCGGCATCAATCTGCAGCACGGCCTGCTCACACACCGCGCCGAACAGGTGAAGACGCTGGAGGTAGAGGACGGACGCGTCGAGCTCCGGGCCGTCACCGGTCCCGACTACGGCCGCATCTACGACCATGAGCTGGTGGATGCCGTGCGCGGCATCGCCGGCAACGGCACCGGCGACACCCGCTGGAAGGTGCCGGGTGTGCTCGACTGGTCGACAGGCATCTACAATCCCCGCGTCGACATCACCAAGGACACCACCACCCTCTACGCCTCCGACCGGGACGTCTTCCTGTTCCTGGTCGACGATCTCAATCCCATCGAGGCCGGTCGGCTGCCGGACGGTTCCCCCGACCTGTTTTTCCGAGGCTTCTATTGCTGGAACTCGGAGGTGGGGGCCAAGACCCTGGGCATCGCCAGCTTCTATCTCCGGGCCGTCTGCCA
>JAYSCE010000126.1:0-9699 GCA_041915035.1 Xanthobacter sp. | reverse complement strand
GTCTACGAGGGCATCCGCCTGACCCCGGCCGAGATCGTCAACGCCGCGCTGGAGGAGAGCGTCCACGTGGTGGGCCTCTCCATCCTCTCCGGCTCCCACGTGCCGCTGGTGCGCGACGTGATGGAGCGGATGCGGGCGGAAGGTCTCTCCGACGTGCCGGTGGTGGTGGGCGGCATCATCCCGCCGGAGGACGAGGCGCAGCTGAAGGGCTTCGGCGTCGCCGCCGTCTACACGCCGAAGAATTTCGAGCTGAACCGCATCATGGCGGACATCGTGACCATCGTGGACCGCGAAGCCCAGAAGGCGGCGTGATCGCGGCCCCAGACAGGGCGTGGTCTGTTTCAATCCGGCCGCGCCGGGCTCTAGACTGTCCCCGGTCCGGGCGTTGCGTCCCGGTGCGGGGGCGGGCATGAGGACGGTTCTCGTCGCAGCAGTCTGTGCAGCCTTCGGGCTGGGCGCGTCCGACATGGTGCGGGCGGCCGTGGCGCCAACTTCGTCGGCCGCATCTCCGACCCCGCCTGCCACACCTGCTCCTGCCACACTCGCTCCGACCAGCGCGCCCGCGGCGACGGCACCCGCCGCCGATCCCTATGCCGGCCTGCCCAAGGTGGTGGCCAAGGCGGTGAAGGAGCTGGAGGCGGCTTGCCGCGCGGAGGGCGGCACGCCGGGCTGGACGCCCAAGACCGTCTTCGAGGTGGTCAACGTCTCGCCGGATGGCCGGCCCGATTATCTCATCGACACCCACGCCATGGAATGCGAGGGCGGCATCACGCCCTGGATCGGCTCCGACGGCTTCCGCCACATCCTTTTCGTCTCCACCGGCCCGGGTCGCTGGACCCGTGCCTTCGACCGGGGCGCGCGCGGCTTCGACATCATCGCGCCGAAGGGCGGCGGGCGGCCGCAGGTCATCGTCTTCTCCCACTCGGCCTATTGCACGCGGCCGAACCCGGAGCGCTTCATGCGCTGCACCCAGGTTTACGAATGGCGGCGCGGCAGGCTGCGCAAGATTTCGGAAGAGTGGTTCGAGGGCTGAGGCGCCAGCCTTTGCTTGCAACGGCGCAATGGCGCCTTGCGCGGGCCGTGTCCATATTTGGGACAACGCCCAGCCGGGCAGGGCTCAAGACCTCCCGGCGCCAAGGAGCCCCACCATGACCACCGCCGCCCCCGCCGGCTCGACCGGCCCGCAGTCCATCCCCACCGCTGACCTGTCCGCCCGGATCGCGCCCCACGACCTCGTGCTGGGCGCCGTCAGCCTCGCCAGCCCCGACCCGCGCCGGCTCGTCACCTTCTACCGCGATCTTCTCGGCCTTGAGGTGCTGGCCGAGGGCGAAGCGACCGTGCTCGGCGCCGGCGGCAAGCCGCTGGTGGAAATCCTATCCCGTCCCTCGGCCCCGCCGGCCCCGCGCCGCGCCCCCGGCCTGTTCCACATGGCCATCCGCGTGCCCGACCGCGCCAGCCTCGCCGCGCGGCTCCTCGCGCTGCACGGCGCGGGCCTGCGCCTCGGCGCCTCGGATCATCTGGTGAGCGAGGCGCTCTATGTGGACGACCCGGACGGCAACGGCGTGGAAATCTACCGCGACCTGCCGCGCGCGGAATGGCCCGTCCAGCCCGACGGCTCCATCGCCATGCAGACCCTGCCGCTCGATCTCCAGGCCCTCGCCCGCGAGGCGAAGGCGGCGGGCGGTCCGGCTCCCGCGGCGACCGACATGGGCCACGTCCATCTCAAGGTGAGTGACCTCGATGCGGCGAAGCGCTTCTGGGTGGATACGGTGGGCCTCACCATCATGGCCCGCTATCCTGGCGCCCTGTTCGTGAGCGCGGATGGCTATCACCATCATGTGGGGCTGAACGTCTGGCAGTCGGGGGGTGCCCCGGTCCCGGCGGCGGGAACGGTGGGGCTCGACCATTTCACCGTGACGCTGGCCGCCGATGCCTTCGCCGCCCTCGCCGCCCGCCTCGCTTCGGCGGGCGTGGAAACGCAGCCGTCACACGACGGCGCGCTGCGGGTGACCGACCCCTCCGGCAATGCCGTGGCGTTCCGCGCCGCAGCGTGACGCTGGGCCAAGGCTCAGCTACCCTCGATAGGCACCGAATCGCACATCCGCGCCGGTGCCGGCCGGGGGGCCTAAGCCATGATGTCGCTGCCGTTCTTCGGCGTGTTCCTCGCCCTCGCGGCGACGCTCATGGGCCGGCGCATGACCGCGCTCGCGCTCTGGGTGCTCTCGATGGCGACCATGCTGGTGCTGTTCCGCCTGCATGTCACCGATCCGCTCAACATCGCGCTGTGAGGGGCGCCATGGATACCGGCCTCACCCTCGCGGACCGCTTCCGGGTGTTGAACGCGCTCGGCCTCCTCGCCGTCTCGGCGGTGCTCATCGCCGCCTTCTTCGACCAGCTCGTGTTCAATGATCTGCCGTGTCCCCTCTGCCTTCTGCAGCGCGCCGGATTCGTCTGCGTCGCCGCCGGGCTCGCGCTGAACGTGAAGTTCGGCCCACGGCCCTCGCACTACGCCATCATGATCCTCTCCGCGCTGGCGGGCGGGGCGGTCTCCACCCGGCAGACGCTGCTGCACATCATCCCCGGCGAGGGCGCCTATGGCGATGCCTTCTTCGGTTTGCATTTCTATGCGTGGGCGCTGGTGCTGTTCGGCGTGTGCATCCTCGGCTCGGCCGTGCTCCTGCTGTTCGACGGCCAGTTCGAGCGGCAGTCGGCCGATGCGCCGCCCCATCGCCCGCTGCTCGGCACGGCGGCGATCGTGCTGGTGCTGCTGCTGGCGCTGGCGAACGGCGTCTCCACCGTGCTGGAATGCGGCTCCGGCCTGTGCGCTGACAACCCGACCAGCTACCAGCTGATCCAGGACGGCACCCTCAATCGCCTGCTGGGGCGCTGAAGCTTCGGCGGCGCCGGAAACATCTCACGGCGTTGGCTGCGTCATCACTTATTGTGATGCTTCGCGTTGTGAAATTCGATTTCCCTCATGGCTCTCCTCGGGTTAGAGGAGGGGGCCCGCAGGCCGTCGCAATAAAAGGGGACGGACGGCACTCCCGGCCAACAGGTCATCACATGGCGCATCGCACAGGTGCGCCTCGGGAGAAGACATGTCCGCCACCCCGGTTCGCCCCAGCCGATTCGCCCTCTATGACGCCCCTTACGTGCTCCTGACCCTGGTGGCCCTCCTGTGGGCCATCAATCTGGTGGTGGGGCGCTACATCGCCGGGCACATCCCGCCCATCACGCTCGCCATGGTGCGCTGGATGGGCGCGACGCTCATCCTCCTGCCGTTCGCCTGGAAGCAGATCGTCCGCGACGCGCCGATCATCCGGCGCAATCTGCCGTTCCTCGTGCTGCTCTCGGCCACGGGCATCGCCTGCTACAACGCCATGAGCTACTACGGCCTGCAATATACCCAGGCCGTGAACGGCCTGCTGGTGCAGTCCACGGCGCCGCTTCTGGTGGCGGTGTGGACCTTCGTGCTGTTCCGGGAGAAGCTCAGCCTTGGCCAGGCGGCGGGGGTGATCACCTCCCTCGTGGGCGTGATGGTCATCATCAGCCACGGCGACCTCGACACCTTCCTCCACCTCAGGCCCAATATCGGCGACCTCGTCATCATCGTGGCGCTGGTGATCTACGCCTTCTATGCCGCCATCCTGCGCAAGCGCCCGCCGCTCGGCCCGCTCTCCTTCCTCGCCACCATCATGGCGCTGGGTTCGCTGCTGCTCGCGCCCTTCGCGCTCTGGGAATATCTCCACGGCCAGGTGCTGCCCCTCGACCACGTGACCTTCTTCACCCTCGCCTATGTGATGACGGGGCCGTCGCTGATCGCCTACCTGTTCTTCAATCGCGGCATCGAGCTGGTGGGCGCCAATGCGGCCGCGCCCTTCCTGCACCTGATGCCGGTGTTCGGAACGGCGATCGCCATCGTCGTCCTCGGCGAAACCATGGCCTGGTATCACTTCGCCGGATACGCGCTGGTCATCACCGGCATCGCGCTGGCCACCCTCTCGGCGCGCCGCCGGGTTGCACAGCGCTGACGCGTGAGCCCGGCGGCGGAATTTCCTCTTCAATCCTTCTTCACCCCCGCCTATGCATTCTGCGGCTGGGTCGGAAGGGGTTGAGGATGCTGCAGAAGATCACCGAGCGGTCGTGGTTTGCCGATCTCAGGATGCAGACCAAGGCGGGGCTGATCGTCGGGCTCCTCATGGCCATGTTCATGCTGCTGCTCGGCGCCAACTGGGTCACGGCCCGCATGGCGCAGGAGCAGGAGCACCGGGTGGAGCAGATCCGCCAGACCAGCGTACTCGCCGCCGACGCCACGCGGGCCTTCAACCGCCGCCAGCTCGAACTGATGCGCAGCGCGCTCGCTGATCCCCGCAACCTCAGGTCCAGGCTTTCGGCCGCGAACGCGCTGACCGCCGAGAAGCTTGCGGCGCTGCGGGCGGCGGTGGTGGCGGAGCCGACGCTCCTGCCGTTCGCCGAGCGCGCCGGCCGCATTGCCGCGCGCTGGAACGACGCGGTGGCGGCCCCGGTCCTGACGGCCGCCGAGAGCGGGGACGCCGCGGCCATCGATGCGGCTCTGCGCGTCTTCCTCGCGGCCGAATCGAGCGAGGAGGGCTATCGCGGCATCATGGGCGCCCTCGACGAGCTGAGCGCCGCCGCGTCCGCCGAGATCGTCGGGGCCCAGGCCGATCTCGACCGGGCCGATGCCATCGTCAGAACCATCGACCTCATCGCCCTCATCGCGACCCTCTGCGTCGCCGCGGCGGGCGTGTTCCTCGGCGCGGTTTTCATGGCGCAGCCGCTGCGCCGGCTCGCCGAGCTGATGACCCGCCTCGCGGAGAACGACCGCACCATCGAGGTGCCCTATGCCGTGCGCAAGGACGAGGTGGGCACGCTGGCCCGTGCGCTGAAGGTGTTCAAGGCGACCTCCATCGAAGCCCACGACACCGACTGGGTGAAGAGCGGGCTGAATACCATCGCCACCCGGCTCCAGGCGCAGGAGGATCCGCGCGACTTCGCGGATGCGCTGCTGACGGAGCTTGCGCCACTGGTCGGCGCGGGGGTCGGCGTGTTCTACGCCAGCGACGAGGCGGCCGGACCGGAGGCGGCGGCGCTGGAGCTGGTCGGCAGCTATGCCTTCGCGGAGCGCCGGCACCTGTCCACCCGCGTCAATCTCGGCGAGGGGCTGATCGGCCAGTGCGCGCGGGAGAAGAAGCCCATCGTGCTCTCCCCCGTGCCGGCCGATCATCTGCGCATCCGCACCGGCACCGGGGAGGCGGCGGCTCATGCCGTCATCGCCGTGCCGCTGGTGCTGAAGAAGCGCCTGCTCGGCGTCATCGAGCTGGCGCTGCTCGCGCCGCTGGACGAGCGGGCCCGCCGCCTGCTCAACGAGGCGGGGCCCCTCGTCGCTTTGTCGCTCGACAATCTCGTCCGTGCCGCCCGCACCCGCGAGTTGCTGGAGCAGAGCCAGAAGCAGGCGCAGGAGCTGCGCGTGGTGGAGGAGGAACTGCGCACCCAGCAGGAGGAACTGCGCGCCACCAACGAGCAACTGCACGAACGGTCCGCGCGCCTCGCCGCCTCCGAGGAGGAGCTGAGGGTGCAGGCGGAAGAATTGCAGGCCTCCAACGACGTGCTGCGCCGGTCCTCGCAGGAGATGACGGAACAGAAGGAACTGCTGGAGGCACTGAACCAGCAGATGGAGGCGCGCGCCGAGGAACTGCTGCGGGCCAACGAGTACAAGTCCCAGTTCCTCGCCAACATGTCCCACGAGCTGCGCACGCCGCTGAACAGCCTGCTCATCCTCTCCCAGGACCTGGCCGAGAACCGCACCGGCAACCTCGATGCCGATCAGGTGGAGGCGGCCAGCATCATCCACTCCTCCGGCTCCAACCTCCTGCGGCTCATCAACGACATCCTCGACCTCTCCAAGGTCGAGGCCGGCAAGATGGAAGTGGTGCGCGAGCCGGTGAAGGTCGCGAGCGTGGCGCAGCGCCTCGAGCGGAACTTCCGGCGCCTTGCCCAGGAGCGCAAGCTGCGCCTTGCGGTCTCCGTCGCCGACGCGCCGGACCTCGTCTTCACCGATCCCGGCAAGCTCGACCAGATCCTCACCAACCTCGTCGGCAACGCGCTCAAGTTCACCATGCAGGGCCGGGTCTCCGTCACCTTCTCGCAGGACGAGGCGGGCAAGACGCTGAAGGTCGCGGTGGCGGACAGCGGCATCGGCATTCCCGAGGACAAGCTCGACGCCATCTTCGAGGCGTTCGAGCAGGTGGACGCCTCTACCCGCCGCCAGTTCGGCGGCACCGGCCTCGGCCTCGCCATCACCCAGCGCCTCGCCCGGCTGCTCGGTGGCAAAGTCACCGTGGAGAGCGCGCTCGGCCAGGGCTCCACCTTCCTCCTCGAGATTCCCGTGGGCGAGCCGTCGCCCGAGGAGGACGGGCCGGCAGCGGTCGCGCCGATCCCGGCGGCGACGCCGGATGCCCGGCAGGCGGCTTTCGCCACCACCCGGCAGGAGCGCGAGGCCGCCGGCCTCTCCGGCCTGCCGCCGGTCCCGGCGGTGAGCGTGGAAGACGATCGCGACCGGCTCACCCCCGGCGCCACCGTCATCCTCGTGGTGGAGGACGACCCGGTGTTCGCCCGCACGCTGGTGGGTCTGGTGCGGCGCAAGGGCTATCTGGCGCTCGCCGCCGGCGACGGCGAGAGCGGCCTTGCCCTCGCCCGGACTTACAAGCCCACCGGCATCCTGCTCGACGTGATGTTGCCCGGCCTCGACGGCTGGACGGTGATCGAGCGGCTGAAGGCGGATGCCGCCACCCGCCACATCCCGGTGCATTTCGTCTCGGCGCTGGACGAGAGCCGCCGGGGCCGCGACCTCGGCGCCGTGGGCTTCCTCACCAAGCCGGTGAGCGCGGACCAGCTGTCCGAGGCGCTCGGCCTCCTCACCCATTATTCCGCCGACCGTCCCCGCCGCGTGCTGGTGGTGGACGACGACGCCGCCGCCCGCCACGCCGTGCGCACCCTGCTCGCCCGAGAAAAGGCGCAGATCGTCGAGGCGGCCAGCGCCGAGGAGGCGCTGGAGGTGGTGGCGCAGGGCGATCTTGACTGCATCGTGCTCGACCTCGGCCTGCCCGGCATGTCCGGCTTCGAGCTGATCGAGCGGCTCGCCGGAGGGGAGCGGCACGTGCCGGTGGTGGTCTATTCGGGCCGCGACCTCACCACCGAGGAGCGCATGAAGCTGCGCGCCTTCACCGACGCCATCGTGGTGAAGGGCGCGCTCTCGCCCGAGCGGCTTCTGGACGAGGTGTCCCTGTTCCTCCACTCGGTGCAGCGCGAGCCGGAACAGCTCGCCGCCAATCCGGACGGCGACCTCGAAGGCCGCAAGCTGCTGCTGGTCGACGACGACATGCGCAACATCTACGCTCTCGCCAAGGTGCTGCGCGCGCGCGGCGTCAACGTGGTGCTGGCGCAAGACGGCGCCAAGGCGCTGGCGCAGCTCGACGAGCAGCCGGACATCGAGATCGTGCTCATGGACGTGATGATGCCGGTGATGGACGGCTACGAGGCGATGACGCAGATCCGCGCCCAGCCGCGGTTCGCCAAGCTGCCGGTCATCGCCCTCACCGCCAAGGCCATGAAGGACGACCGCGAGAAGTGCCTCGCCGCCGGCGCCAGCGACTATCTGTCGAAGCCGGTGGACGTGCCCAAGCTCTTGTCCATGATCCGCACCTGGCTGGCCGCGCGATGACGGGGCCGGTGGACACCGACGACCCGACCGACCCGCCGGATGCGTCGCCGGCCGGGGGCGCGCGCGATGCGCTGGCGCTGGAGACCATCGAGGTGGACCTCTTCGTGGAGGCCCTGTTCCGCCGCTACGGCTATGATTTCCGCGATTACGGACGGGCCTCGCTCACGCGGCGGGTGCGCAACCTCGCGTCGGGCTTCGGGGCGACCTCCATCGCCGATCTCACCGCCCGGGTGCTGCACGCTCCCGAGCGGCTGCCCGACATCATCGCCGGCCTGTCGGTGCCGGTCTCGGAGTTCTTCCGCGATCCGCACGTCTTCCTGGCGCTGAAGGAGCGGGTGTTCCCGGTGCTCGCTTCCTATCCGGAGATCAACATCTGGCAGGCCGGCTGCGCCCATGGCGAGGAGGTCTATTCCCTTGCCATCCTGCTCATCGAGGCCGGGCTCTACGAGCGCACGCGCATCTTCGCCACCGACATCTCGAAGGCGGCCCTCGACCGTGCCGCGGAGGGCATCTTTCCCCTTCAGGAGGCGTCCGACGCGGCGCGCCGCTATCGCGCGGCCGGCGGGGCGGCGAGCTTTTCAGACTATTTCCATGCCCGATACGAGCTGATGAAGCTCGACCAGCGGCTCACCGCCAACGTCACCTTCGCCGAGCACAACCTCGTCACCGACGGGGTGTTCTGCGAGGCGCACCTCATCCTGTGCCGCAACGTGCTGATCTATTTCACCACGCCGCTGCAGGACCGGGTGCTGGGGCGCTTCGCCCAGAGCCTGGTGCGCGGCGGCTTCCTGTGCATCGGCACCCGCGAGAACCTGGAATTCTCGCAGGCCCGCAACCGCTTCCAGATCATCGATGGCGCCGCCCAGCTCTACCGCCTGCTGCCGAAGGCGGGTGGCGCCTAGCGACTTCAGCCCTTCACATAGACCCGGGTGCCGAGCGGGACGCGCTCGTAAAGGTCGATGATGTCCTGGTTGAGCAGGCGGATGCAGCCCGAGGACACCTGCTGGCCGATGCTCCACGGCTCGATGGTGCCGTGGATGCGGAACATGGTGTCGCGGTCGCCGTCATAGAGATAGAGCGCGCGCGGGCCGAGAGGGTTGGTCTCGCCGCCCGGCAGGCCGTTCTGGTAAGGCCCATAGCGCGCCGGCTGGAGGCGCACCATGTTGGCAGTGGGCGTCCAGTGGGGCCACTTCTCCTTGCGCTTGATGGTGGCCCAGCCCCTGAACGAATAGCCCTGCTTGCCGACGCCCACGCCGTAGCGGATCGCCGTCCCGTTTCGGCCGATGAGGTAGAGGAAGCGCTCGTTGATATCGACCACGATGGTGCCGGGGGCGTAGCCGGCGGGGGCCGGAACCTCCTGCCGCAGCCATTTGGGGTCCACCTCGGAGAGGTCCACCGCGTCCACCGGGAAGGGCTCGCCGTCCACCGGGCCATACATCATGCCGGCGCGGCTGAGCGGGGCCGGGGGCGGATTGGTGACGCACGCGGCCAGCGCCAGCGGCGCGCCCAGCACGAACAGGCGGCGGCCGAGCACGGGCGCGTCCTCCCCCTTCACCATTTCGGCCGCGGCGCGGGAAGCCTTGGCCAGGACCTTCGGGAACAACCGGGGCAGAAACGAAGGCATGCTTGGACCACTCAGACGATGCGAGACCCTACGACGCACACAACGCACGACGTCGCGCTTCAGTTTCCTGTCTGCGCGCCAGTGCATTGAAGCCGGATAAGGTGGCGTTAAGGTTAACGCCCGGAGGTTGGAACCCAACCTTGGGCGGGGCCGCCCAGCCTTGTCCTGATCTAGCATCTTCCGGCCTTCGCAGGGTGGCGCATGGGCCACACCAGCCGCGCGATGTGCATCGCACAAACGTGAAGACCCTCGGCGACGGTCCGCCGGTTGCGTCGCGCCAGCTTCGAGCAAGCCTCGCCGCATAGCTGATGGAGCACGGCGCGCTGAACAGGGC
>JAYSCE010000125.1:0-9708 GCA_041915035.1 Xanthobacter sp. | reverse complement strand
GTCTATTCCAACATCGCCATGGCTTGGGTCGGCGCCATCATCGCCGACCTCCTGGTGCTGAAGCCGCTCAAGGTCAGCCCCGGCGGCATCGAGTTCAAGCGCGCCCACCTGTACGATTTCAATCCTGTCGGCTGCGGTGGCATGGCGGCGGGCTCGCTCGTCTCCCTCCTCGCCTTCACCGGGGTCTTCGGCCCGGCCGTTCAGGCCTACGCGGCGCCGCTTTCCTTCCTCATCGCCTTCTTCGGCGCCATCGCCATCGGCTTCGGAACGCGCGGGCGCGATTATCTCGCCCGGCCGCCCGTCAATGCCTCGCCGGCGCCGGGCAGCGGTCCGGTCCTTCGCTGCGAGATCTGCGATCACGGCTACGAGCGGGACGACATGGCCTATTGCAGCTTCTACGAGCGGCCCATCTGCTCGCTCTGCTGCAGCCTCGACGCGCACTGCCACGACGCCTGCAAGAAGTCGCATCAGGACCTCGAAAGCTCGCGCTCTCGCTATTTCGGCGAGGGGTTCCGACGCCGCATCGCGCCGCACATGCCCCAGCGCCTGCTCAAGGTCGGCGGCGTCCTCGTCGCCCTCACGGTGGTGACCGCCGCGCTGTTCCTGCTCACCTACCGGCTGATCGATCCGGGGGCGGAGACGCCGCACCTGGACAATGGGGGGCTGCTGCTGCGCGTGTTTCTCGCCATGCTGCCGCTGCTCGCCATCAGCGCGTGGTGGATCGTCCTCTCCAACGAGAGCCGGGAACTCGCCGAGCGCAATCTCGTCGGCTCGCTGGAGAAGCTGAACGAGACGCGGGAGGAGCTGACGCGCAGCGAGCGCCTCGCCGCCATCGGCCAATTGACCGCGACGGTGAGTCACGAACTGCGCAATCCGCTCGGAACGCTCACGACCTCCGTTGCGGTGCTGCAGCGGGCGGGCACCCTGTCCGGCGAGCGGGAGCGCGGCGAGCTGGACCGCATCCAGCGCAACGTGCGGCGCTGCGTGCGCATCATCGAGGACCTGCTGGAATTCTCCCGCCGGCCCGACGTCAGCATGGTGCCGCTGGCGCTCGATGCCTGGATCGCCGAGCAGGCGTCGGACCTGCGCGCGCTATCCGGCGTGGAACTGGTGCTGGACCTTGATTGCGACCGCATCATCGAGGCCGATGGCGAGCGGCTGCGGCAGGTGCTCGCCAATCTGGTGCAGAACGCCATGCAGGCCGTGCTGGAACGGCCCGCCGGAGCACCGCCCGGACGTGTTGCCATCGCCACGGCAGCTAAGGGCGAGCAGGTGCGCATCACCGTCACCGACAATGGCGTGGGCATGAGCGAGGAGGTGCGCCGGCGTCTGTTCGAGCCGCTATTCAGCACCAAGCCGTTCGGGCTCGGCCTGGGTCTCGCGCTGGTCAAGCGCATCACCGAGCGCCACGGCGGCAGCGTTTCCATCGCTTCGCAGCCGGGCGCGGGCACGCGCGTGGACATCACTCTTCCCGCCGCACGGGAGCACGCGGATGCCTCGTAGGGCGGAGCGACGCGTCCTGATCGTGGACGACGACCAGGACTTCGCCGGCAGCCTCGCCGCGCTGCTGGAGATGGAGGGGTATGTGATCGCCGTCGCCCATGACGGCGCCGGCGCGAAGGCGCGGGTGGAGGCCATGGCGGCGGATGCGCCGGGCGTTGCCCTCGTGGACATCCGCCTCGGGCGCGAGGATGGCGTGGCCCTCGCCACGGAACTCGGCCGCATCCGGCCGGATCTGCTGGTGGTGATGGTGACGGCCTATGCCTCGGTGCCCACCGCGATCGGGGCGTTGCAGGCGGGGGCTTATGACTATGTCTGCAAGCCGTTTGATCCCGATGATCTTCTCGCCACCCTCGGCCGCTGTTTCGATCGCCACGCGCTGGCCCACGAACGGGCGCAGGTCGAGGAGATGCTGCGCCGTAGCCGGAGGCTGGAGGCCATCGGCCGGCTCTCGGCGGGCATTGCGCACGATTTCAACAACCTCCTCGCCGTGGTCGGCGGCAATCTCAAGCTGCTGCAGGAGGAGGTGCTGCGCGACCCGCCGGGGGATCGCGCGGTGATGCGCGAACTCGTGGCGGATGCGCTCGGCGCGGTGGAGGAAGGCATCGCCGCCAGCCGCCAGTTGCTCGCGGTGGGACGGGCGCAGCCGCTGCTGCCGCGCCTCGTCGACATCACCCCTGTGCTCGATCAGGTGGTCCACCAAGCGGGGGCGGTGGTTGGCCCCGGCATCGCGCTTCATCGGGAGGCCGCGCCGCAGCCGTGCGCTGCCGTCGTGGATGTACGCCAATTGGAGGCGAGCCTCCTCAACCTCCTGCTCAACGCCCGCGATGCCCTTGAAGGGCAAGGCGCCATCCACCTCGGCGCCGAGCTGCGCGAACTCGCACCGGGCGCGCCTGAGCTTCTGGAGGACATGCCGGCTGGTACCTATGTGGCGCTGGTGGTGGAGGATGCCGGCTGCGGCATGGCGCCGGATGTCGTGGAGCGGGCATTCCATCCCTTCTTCTCCACCAAGACGGCGGAGAGCGGCAGCGGGCTCGGTCTTGCGACCGTCTACGGCTTCGCCCGTCAGTCGGGCGGCAACCTCGTCATCGAGAGCGAGCCGGGCGCCGGAACCCGCGTCACGCTGCTGCTGCCGGCGGCCACGCGCGGCGCTTGAGACGCTTCAGTGGGGCGCGGGCGGGGTGAAGACATAGCCCTCGCCGCGCACGGTCTTGATGATCTCCCCGCCGCCGCCGTCCTCCAGCTTGCGCCGGAGCTTGCCGACCAGCACGTCGATGCTTCGGTCGAACGGAGCCCATTGCCGATTGGCCACGAGGTCCAGCATCTGGTCGCGGGTGAGCACGCGCCCGGGCCGCTCCGCAAGGGCGGCCAGCAGGCGGAATTCGTGGCTGGTCAGCGCCACGCGGGTGCCATCCAGCCGCGTCAGCTCGCGACGGTCGAGGTCCAGCCGGAAGACGCCGAACACCAGGTGATGGCCCGCCGGCGATGCCGGGGCAGGGGAGGGGGCAACCGATGCGGGGGTGGCGCGGGTGGCGCCATTGGCGCGCCGCAGCAGCGCCCGAACGCGGGCGAGCAACTCGCGCGGCTCGAACGGCTTGGTCACGTAATCGTCCGCCCCGAGTTCCAGGCACACGATCTTGTCCACCGTCTCGCACTTGGCCGAGAGCACGAGCAGCGGCATGTCCCAGCCGGCGCGCACCGCACGGGCGAGGGAGAGCCCGTCTTCCCCGCGGGGGAAGGTGAGGTCGAGGATGATGAGGTCGAACCGGGTCGCCGCCAGCGCGTCGCGCATGGCGCTGCCATCCAGCGCGAAATCGGCGCAGAAGCCCTCCCGCGCCAGGAATTTGGTGACGAAGCCACACATCCGGCGGTCGTCATCCACCATCAGGATTCTCGGACTGCGCGCAGCCTCGTTCATCATCCCGCCGTGCACCCTCGCGCTGAGCTTCTGCTTCGCCTGCGGATCATAGCGCGCCCGGCGCGCGATGGGCGGAAGAGCCGCCGCCGCTTACAAAAATTTACATGGGGCGCCCGGCAAACGCCGAAAGCCGCTTACATGGGCTTCCTAGCTTCCGGGCAGGGTGCGGGCGCGGCGGCTTCAAGGCTGCCCGCAGAGCGGCGCGAAGGCCGCGGCACCCTCCAAGGAGGAAGCCATGGCAAAGACCGTCTTCAAGATCGATCTCAGCAAGAAGCCCGAGCAGCAAACCATCAAGACGCACAATCGCTGGCATCCGGACCTGCCCATGGTCGAGATGTTCAAGCCCGGCGACGAGTTCCGGGTCGAGTGCTACGACTGGACCGGCGGGCAGATCGGCAACAACGACAGCGCCAACGACGTGCGCGACGTGGACCTGACCAAGGTCCATTATCTCAGCGGACCGTTCGGCGTTGAAGGCGCCGAGCCGGGCGACCTGATGGTAGTGGACATCCTCGACATCGGCCCCATCGAGGGCTCCGAGTGGGGCTTCAACGGCCTGTTCGACAAGCAGAACGGTGGCGGCTTCCTCACCGAGCACTATCCCGAGGCGGTGAAGTCCTGCTGGGACTTCCACGGCATCTACACCACCTCCCGCCACGTGCCGAAGGTGCGCTATCCCGGCCTCATCCACCCCGGCCTGATCGGCTGCCTGCCCGATCACAAGCTGATGGCCGAGGCGAACCGCCGCGAGGCCGCTCTCGTCGCCACCAACCCGCAGCGGGTGCCGCCGCTCGCCGCGCTCCCCTATGCCGACACGGCCCTGATGGGGCAGATGACAGGCGCCGCCCGCGACAAGGCGGCGGCGGAAGGCTGGCGCACGGTGCCGCCCCGCGAGCATGGCGGCAATTGCGACATCAAGAACCTGTCGCGCGGCTCGCGCTGCTATTTCCCGGTCTATGTGAAGGGCGGCGGCCTTTCCATGGGCGACATCCACTTCTCCCAGGGCGACGGCGAGATCACCTTCTGCGGCGCCATCGAGATGGCCGGGTGGATCGATATCGGCGTCGGCCTCATCAAGGGCGGCATGGCGAAGTACGGGGTCATCAACCCCATCTTCAAGCCGAGCCCCATCGACCCGCACTTCGATGATTACCTCATCTTCGAGGGCATCTCGGTGGATGAGCACACCGGCGAGCAATACTATCTCGACGCCCATGTCGCCTATCGTCGCGCCTGCCTCAACGCCATCGAATACCTGAAGAAGTTCGGATACTCGGGCGAGCAGGCCTACACCATCCTCGGCACGGCGCCGGTGGAGGGACGCATCGCCGGCATCGTGGATATTCCCAACGTGTGCGCGACGGTGGCCATCCCCACCAAGATCTTCGAATTCGACATCAACCCGAATTCCACCGGCCCCACCCGGCAGGTCTCGGGCGTCGACGTCGCCCGCGCGAGCTGACGTCCAGGCACCATCTCCGTAACCCTGTCGCCCCGGCCGCGCGACCGGCCGGGGCTGAGGAGATCCATCATGCTGCTTGGACTTGGCCTGCTCTATGTGGGTGCGGTTCTGGTGCTCAACGGCCTCTGGCTTCTGGGCAAGATCGAGGACCGCGAGATCATTGTCGTGAACGTGGTGTCGGGCGTGGTGACGCTCGCCATCTCGCTGTTCTGGGCCTTCAACCCGGCAGCGGATGCGGCCTCCATCAAGGGCGCCGCGCTGACGCTCCTGTTCACCGCCACCTATTTCTGGGTGGCCTACAACCGCGTGACGAAGGTGGACGGGCGGGGGCTGGGCTGGTTCAGCCTGTTCGTGGCCATCACCGTGGCGCCGGTGGCGATCCAGTCGCTGCGCGGGGCGGACAGCCCCATCGGCCTCTGGATGGGGTGGAACTGGGTGGGCTGGGGCCTGCTCTGGTTCTGCTACTTCGTGCTGCTGACGATGAAGCAGCCGATCCTGAGGTTCACCGGCGCCTTCACCGTGCTCATCGGCATTCTCACCGGCTGGGTGCCCGGCCTTTCGCTGGTGCTGGGCTGGCTCAACCCCTGACATTTGATCCGGGCGGCCCGCGGGCCGCCCGTTTCCTGCCCCTCTACACCTATGCCTGCGAGGCCTGCGGCCCGTTCGACGACTGGGGTTCCATGAGCGCGGCCGAACAGCCGGCCTGCTGCCCCAATTGCAGCGGCGAGGCCCCGCGCGAGATGGCGATGCCCCGCCTAAGCACCATGAACGGCAAGCTGCGCCGGGCCATCGACCGCTCGGAGAAGACATCCGCCGAGCCCAAGGTCGTCAAGCGCGAGCATCTCGCCGGCTGCGGCTGCTCCTTGTGCGCCACCCGCAAGAAGCAGCCCACCCCCATCGAGCGGCGCTGGTCGCTCGGCCACTGAGACGCATGCCCCGTCGGCTCGGTCGGCGGGGCATTTCGCCCGCCTTGCAAAGACGCCTGTGCCTGGAGGATGGTGGGCAAGGGAGATCTGGCGGGGGGCTCCGGCGGGATGGCGCGGGTGACATTGGCGGATGTGGCGCGGGCGGCCGGCGTCGACATGTCGACGGCCTCCCGCGTGCTCAGGGGCGAGGCGAGCCAGCGGGTGCGGGAAGAGACGCGCGTCCGCATCCTGAAGATCGCCGAGGAGATGCAGTATCTCGCCAATCCGCTGGCGCGCGGGCTTCGGACCCAGCGCACGGACACGCTCGGCATCGTGGTGCCCCAGCTCGACAATCCGGTCTTCGCCTCGGCCATCCGCGGGGCGGAACTCGAGGCGGCCGAACGGGGCTATTCGCTGCTCATCTCCCACCGCGAGCCCGGCGAGACGGCGACCACCATCGCCAAGATTTCCCGCACCAACCGGGTGGACGGCCTGCTCGTCGCCAGCCTCGACGACGACGAGGTGCTGCGCACGGATCTCGCCGCCGCGCGGGTGCCCTTCGTGCTCATGAACCGTATCCTGCCCGGTGCGCCGCTCTCGGTGGTGCTGGACAGCCGCGCCGCCGCGCGCAAGGGCGTGGAGCATCTCACCGCCCTCGGCCATAGGCGCATCGCCCATCTCGCCGGCCGCGAAGGCGGCTTCAATGCCCGCGAGCGCCTGCAGGGCTATCGCGACGGGCTGGAGGCGGCCGGCCTCGCCTTCGATGAGGGGCTCGTGGGCGTGGCGGGCTACACGGCCGAAGGCGGCACTCAGGCCATGCGGGCTCTGCTGCCGCAACATCCGACCGCGGTGCTGGCCGCAACCCTTGTCTCGGCCGCCGGCGCCATGGCGACGCTCCACGAGGCGGGCCTGCGCATTCCCGAGGACATCTCGGTCATCGGCCTGCACGACGCGCCGTTCGCGGCCATGCTCTATCCCGCCCTCACCAGCGTCGCCATGCCGACCGAGGAGATGGGCCGGGTCGCCGCCGGCCTCCTCATCCGGGCGCTCGGAGGGGAAGACCCGATCCCGGTCGCCCCGCTGCCTCCCGGCGCCCTTGTGGTGCGCGGCTCCACCGGCCCGGCGCCTCACTGAATATCACTGCTTGACGCCCTCGGCTTTGTCTGACAGCTTTGAACAAACGATTGTTCAAGATCGAAAACGACGATGGGAGGACGCCAGCATGGGAGCCCGCAAGGGACCGCATCGCCGTGCCTCTCATCCAAAGAGGTGCCCATGACCGGTCCAGCCGCCGCCCAATCCAATATCGCCGAAGCTGAAAGTTCCCACGCGCCGGGCGCCGATGCGGGGCTGGTGGAGGCCCTTGCCGGGCTGGTCGGCCGCGATAATGTGCTGACCGGCGACGAAGACCGGCGCGCCTATGCCCACGACCGCCTGCCCTTCGCCAATTTCCGCGCCCGCTCGGGCCGGCTCGCTGGCGTCATGCCGCGCCTCGCGGTGCGGCCTGGCTCGACCGATGAGGTGGCCGCCATCGTGCGCCATGCCCGGCAGAACGGCATCCAGCTCATCCCGTTCGGCAATGGCTCCGGCGTCCTCGGCGGCGCCATTCCGCTTGCCCATGAGGTGATGGTGGACCTGCGCCGGCTGGACAAGATCATCTCGGTCGATCCGCAGAACGCCATGGTGACGGTGGAAGCCGGCATGAACGGCGCCGAATTCGAGGCGGCGCTCAATGCCGAGGGCTTCACCTGTGGCCATCTTCCCCAATCCATCGAGATTTCGACGGTCGGCGGCTGGGTCGCCTGCCGCGGCGGCGGACAGGCCTCCAGCCGCTATGGCAAGATCGAGGACATCGTGCTCGGCCTCAAGGCCGTGCTGCCGGACGGCCGCCTGCTGGAGGTGCGCCCGCTCGCCCGCCGCTCGGTGGGGCCGTCCATCCGCGACCTGATGGTGGGCGGGGAGGGCGCCTTCGGCATCATCACCGAAGTCACGCTGCGCATCTGGAAGAAGCCCGAGGTGGAGCGCGGCGTGGTGCTGGCCTTCCCCTCGCTGGAAGCGGCGTGGGAGACCGCCCGCCTCATCATGCAGGCAGAGCTGCGCCCCACCATCGCCCGCCTCTACGACGCGGCGGAAAGCGCGGAACGCACGCAGGGACTGGAGGAATTCGCCACGCGCCCCATCCTCGGCATCTTCGTGTTCTCCGGCTCCGAGCCCATGGTGAGCGCCGAGGAGGAGATGAGCCTCGCCATCGCCAAGGCGCAGGGCGCGGTGGTGGCGCCCGAGGGGCCGTACCATCACTGGAAGGAAAACCGCTACGTCGCCTATTCGCAGAAATGGCAGGCGGCGGGCTATTACAACGACACCATCGAGGTTACGGGCAACTGGTCGGCCATTCCCGGCATGTATGCCGCCATGGAAGCTGCCGTGCGGGCCATCTATCCGGACATCCATTTCGGCGCGCACTGGTCGCACATCTATCCCGAGGGCGCCTGCCAATACATGACCATCCGCCTGCCGCCCATGCCGGAGCAAGAGGCACTGCCACTCCATGCGCGGCTGTGGGAGGCCATCCAGTCGCTGACGCTGGACCACGGCGGCTCCATCGCCCACCATCACGGCGTCGGCGTGTTCCGCAACCCGTGGCTGGCGCGGGAACTGGGCGTCGGCCTCGACATCCTGCAGGCCATCAAGGACACGCTGGATCCGGGCAACCTCATGAACCCCGGCAAGCTGGGCCTGCGCCCGGCCGCCGGAGCGGTGGACGTGCGCCGTGGCGGCTGATCTCCTCATCGGTATTGATCTCGGCGCAGGGGCGCTGAAGACAAGCGTGATCCGCATCGACGGCACGCTGGCGGGCGAGGCGTCAGCGCCCATCGCCACTTCCGCCCCCTATCCCGGCTGGAGTGAGCAGGAACCGCATGACTGGTGGCGCGCGGTGTGCGAAACCGTGCCGCGCGCGCTGGCCGCCGCCGGTGCTTCGCCGCGCGATGTGCTCGCCGTCTCCTTCTCCGCCGGCGCCCATACCCAGGTGCTGGAAGATGCGGACGGCGCGGTGATCCGCCCCGCCATCCTGTGGAATGACCAGCGCTCCGGCCCCGAGACGGCGGACCTGCGCCGGCAGTGGGACACGCGCATCCTGGAGATCGGCGCCAACCGCGCAAATCCCACCTGGACCCTGCCGCAGATGCTGTGGCTGCGCCGGCACGAGCCGGCCGCCTTCGCCCGCGTGCGCCGGCTCTACGTGGCCAAGGACTGGCTGCGCTCCCGCCTCACCGGCACCTGGGAGACGGACACCATCGACGCCGTCGGCACGCTGATGGCCGACGCCTCCACCGGCGGCTGGTCGCCCGAATTGTGCGCCATGATCGGCTGGCCGCTGGAGACGCTGCCGCCCATCGTGGCGCCCAAGACGGTGGTGGGCACTGTGACGGCCGAGGCTGCGCGGCAGACGGGTCTTGCCGAAGGCACGCCGGTGGTGTGCGGGACCTCTGACACGGCGGCGGAAACCTATGGCGCCGGCATGACGGGGGAGGGGCTCGGCGTGGTGAAGCTGGCCACCGCCGCGACGGTGAGCGTGCTCTCCCGCCATCCAAGGCCGGACTTCACCGTCATCAACTATCCCCACATCATGCCGGACCACTGGTATGTGATCGCGGCCACCAATTCCTGCGCCTCGGCCCACAAATGGCTGCGCGATACCTTCTTCAAGCGCGCGGGTGAGGACGGCGGCTCGGTTTTCACCGAGATGGACCGTCTTGCGAGCGCCGTGCGGCCGGGGGCGGAAGGCCTGTTCTTCCACCCGTATCTCAACGGCGAGCGCAGCCCGCACTGGGATCCGCTGCTGCGGGCAGATTTCGTGGGCATCGCCTTCAACCACGGGCCGGGCCATTTCGTGCGGGCGCTCTATGAGGGCATCGCCTATT